>CAZRIQ010000547.1:0-1903 GCA_964600175.1 uncultured Melioribacter sp.
GGGCTTATACTATCATAGATATAGTAATTGCCGAACATTGCAAGACTTACAAAGATCAGTATTCCCCATCTAAAAAGAGCAGACGGTTCGGGTTTGTTCGCTATATTATTTTCCATATTAACCTTTTTTAATCATGCTCTTGCACTTGGTCTTAATCTTGCTCTACTTGACTGCTTGTTGTTCAAAAACATATATCATAGAGCAAGATCACGAGCAAGAATAAGATCAAGAAAAAAATTAATTTGCCGGAATGTTCTTCAACACATTCAATAAAAGATCCCAGAATTTTGAAACCGTACTAACTTGAACTTTCTCATCGGGTGAATGAGCACCCATTATTGTCGGACCAAATGAAATCATATCCATATCCGGATATTTTTCTTTTATGATTCCACATTCCAGCCCTGCATGAATTGCTTTTACTTCCGGTTCATTCCCGAATAGATTTTGAAAAACATTTTTCATAGTTCCAAAAATAAGAGAATGAATATCCGGTTTCCAACCGGGATACGCATCGCCGTGTTTAACATCGGCTTTAGCCATTTTGA
Source organism: uncultured Melioribacter sp. (assembly GCA_964600175.1). GTDB lineage: Bacteria > Bacteroidota > Ignavibacteria > Ignavibacteriales > Melioribacteraceae > Pyranulibacter. The sequence goes on from CAZRIQ010000547.1 coordinate 549, forward strand.
ATATTGAAGCAACAACCCCGGAAATATCGTTCTTCTCGGATTCAACAGAACTTCTTTGACTTGTTGTTATGCTAACCGACTTCCCTCTCGTTTCAATCACAGCGAGATTTGTCGATGTTTCTACCAATCCTTCAATATCGGCACTCATTTTAATAACGCCGTGGGGAATTCCATAGAGTGCTGCAAGTAAATTACCGGTTGTTGTTTTATCCATTACTTTTGTACGCGATTTTGCTTCAGCAGCAGTAACTGTTAAGTCGGGTTCAACGGAGGAGAGTTCACCCTTAACAATTTCATTATATTCACTTATATGACCAATTACTTTATCTACATCTTTTACATTTACTCTTATTGTTGCAAAACATTCTCTCGGAATTGCGTTGTGCTTACTTCCGCCGTTAATGTTTGCAAGTTTTATTCCGTATTTATCGAATAGTTGAACAAGAAGTCTTGCCATTAATTTAATTGCGTTTCCTTTGCCTACGGCGATGTCTAGCCCTGAGTGACCGCCTTTCAATCCTTTTACTGAAACTTCGAGTGCAGTTGTATTTTTGGGTGCGTCCGCAGGTTTAAAAATAAATTTTGCGTAAGTGTTTTGTCCGCCTGCACATCCAATATAAAGTGCACCGTCTTCTTCGGAATCCATATTCAACAAAATTTCCCCGTTCACAAATCCGGAGTTCAAAGCCTGTGCACCGAACAAACCGGTTTCTTCATCAAGTGTAAACAATGCTTCAATTGGTCCGTGTTCTATTTCATTCGATTCCAAAACCGCAAGCGATGCCGCAACACCGATTCCGTTATCGGAACCCAATGTTGTTCCTTTTGCTTTTACCCAATCGCCGTCAACGTATGGTTGAATTGGATCCTTATCGAAATCGTGTTGGACGTCGTTGTTTTTCTCGGCAACCATATCGAGATGACCCTGCATTGTAACCGCTTTCAAATTTTCTTTACCTGGTGATGCCGGTTTTCTTATTACAACGTTTCCGAAGTCATCGACTTTATATTCAAGGTTATTCTTTTTAGCGAACGAAATAACATACTGTGCAACTTTCTCTTCTTTTCTAGAAGGACGCGGTATACCGCATATCTCTTCAAAATGATTCCAGAGAGCCTGTGGCTGCAAACTCCCGAGTTTATCTCCCATTGTTAATCTCCTTTGTTTTGAAGTTCTTTAAATGTTATAAATCTTTGTTCGTAAAGCTGGGTTATATATTTTGACATTCTATCTTCAGCCTGTTGAAAGCCGTCCCCAAATTTTTCTTTCATCTTTTTTACGATTGTATCAACTTTCGTTTCGCCGTCCATATTCATCCAAGCGAAAGAACCGTATTCATCCAGTTTCAATTTTA
>CAZRIQ010000548.1:0-1899 GCA_964600175.1 uncultured Melioribacter sp.
ATAAATCGTTAATCCTTGTTCTTAAATCGAAAAAGTACTGATGGTGTCCTGTTAGTCTCAAAATACCGTAATCATTCATTTTGAAACAGCCTCTTGTCTTAAAGGAGAAAATATGGTTGAAGTTGGAAAGAAAGCACCTTCTTTTTCGTTGCAGGATGGTAAAGGGAAAAAAGTTTCTTTGAAAGACTTTAACGGAAAGAAAGTTGTTCTCTATTTTTATCCCAAAGATATGACTTCCGGCTGTACGCAAGAGGCATGTGATTTCCGGGATATGTTCCTGAGCCTTAAAAAACTTGATGCGGTTGTTTTGGGAATCAGTCCGGATTCGGTTGAGTCTCATAAAAAGTTTGCCGATAAATATAGTCTTCCTTTCATATTATTAAGTGATGAATCGAAAGAAACCTTGAATAAATACGGAGTGTGGAAAGAAAAGAGCATGTACGGCAGAAAATATATGGGAGTCGTGAGGACCACCGTGGTCATTGACGAACGAGGAAAAATCAAAAAAGTATTTGAGAAAGTTAAAATAGCGGGACATGTTGACGAAGTAATGAAAGCTTTAAAAGAAAAATAAATTGTGAATTGCAAATGATTGTTTACGTTACAAAAAGAGAAGTGTTCAGCGCATCACACCGGCTTTACAACGAAAGTTATTCAGATGAGGAGAACGAAAAGGTTTTCGGTAAGTGCAGCAATCCGAACGGACACGGACATAACTACGTCCTTGAAGTTGTTGTTGCCGGCGAACCGGACCCGAAAACCGGGTATGTGATCGATCTGAAATTATTGAAGAAAATTGTGAAGGAAAATGTAATACGAAAGGTCGATCATAAGAATTTGAATCTCGATGTTGATTTTATGAAGGGTGTGATTCCAACAGCTGAAAATATTGCCGTATCTATTTGGGGACAGTTGAAAGACAAAATCCCTTCCGGGAAGTTATACTCGATAAAATTATATGAGACAGAAAATAATTATATAGAATACAAAGGAGAGTAGTTTTGAACAAGGATGTAATTGCTAAATCAGTAACGAAAATATTGGAAGAGATAGGCGAAGATGTTAATAGGCAAGGCTTGAAAAAAACGCCTCAAAGAGTTGCCAAAGCTTATGAATTTTTAACACAGGGTTACCACAAGAATATTGAGGATGTTTTGAACGATGCCGTTTTTGAGGAGAAGTATGACGAAATGGTTATCGTAAAAGATATCGATTTTTATTCTATGTGTGAACATCACTTGTTGCCGTTTTATGGTAGAGTCCACGTCGCATATATACCAAACGGAAAAATAGTCGGAATCAGCAAAATACCGCGGATAGTTGATGTGTTTGCCCGAAGATTGCAGGTACAGGAAAGAATGACCCAGCAAATATGCGATACCCTGGACAAGTATCTCAACCCCGACGGGACAGCCGTTGTTGTTGAAGCATATCACATGTGTATGATGATGAGAGGAGTCGAGAAGCAAAATTCTATTACTACAACCAGTGCAATGCACGGCGTATTCAAAGAGAATGAACGAACCCGCAATGAGTTTTTGAGTCTCATTCAACAAAAGAGAATTTAGGTGAGTAAAAAAAGTGTAATATGGTTAACCGGTGCAAGTTCCGGTATCGGTAAGTCTATAGCTACTGTATTTGCCGAGAACGATCATCATGTTATCTGCTGCTCTAGGAACGTTGAAAAATTGAATAAACTCAAATCGGAACTTGGGGAAAAAGGCAAATCAATCGAGGTTTACAAACTTGATGTTACGAATCAATCCGAAGTTCAATCTGTTTATGAATCGATCGCAAAAGATCATAGAGTAAATTGTTTGATAAACAACGCCGGTATTACATCTTTCCAAAATGCAAGTGAAGATTCGATAGGGGAAATTCAAAAAATCATTGAGACCA
>CAZRIQ010000549.1:0-1894 GCA_964600175.1 uncultured Melioribacter sp.
CGGGCATTACGTCGGTGCTCTCGAAAATTGGATTAAACTTCAAGATGAATACGACAGTTATCATCTTATTGCCGATTACCACGTTTTAACAACCGATTTATCAACCGAGAACATTTATAACAACACGATTGAGATGTTAATAGACTGGCTGGCTGCCGGACTCGATCCTAAAAAAGCTCCTATGTTCAGGCAGTCGAAAATTAAAGAACACACGGAATTGTTTCTTGTTTTCTCTATGTTGATTACAAAAGCGAGACTTGAACGTAATCCTACATTAAAAGAGCAAGTTAGAGATTTGAATATAGAGAACCTGGTTTATGGACATTTAGGTTATCCCGTGTTACAGGCTGTCGATATTCTTCTTTATAAAGGGGAAGTGGTACCGGTCGGTGAAGATCAATTGCCGCATATTGAAATTACAAGAGAGATAGCGCGAAAATTTAACACGCAGTACTGCCTGGACGATCCAATCTTCCCGGAGCCGGAAGGAAAGGTTACGCAGTTTGCGCGTCTGCCCGGGCTCAACGGCAAAAGAATGAGTAAGTCTGTGGGCAATACAATTCTTTTATCAGATGAACCTGAGGTTGTGAATCAGAGACTCCGTAAAGCGGTTACCGATCCTCAAAAAATTAGAAAGAATGATCCGGGTCACCCGGAAATTTGTTTGGTGTTTATTTACCATAATAAATTCAATATTGATGGAGTACCGGAGATTGAAAAGAATTGCCGAAGCGGGGCTTTAGGTTGTGTTGAGTGTAAATTGAACTGTGCAAGTAAGATTAATTCTTTCATGGCCCCGATAATTGAAAAAAGAAAATATTACGAACAGAATTTGAACGAAGTAAAAGATATATTGAATGATGGAGAAAAAAGAGCAAAGAAAGTAGCTGAAGCAACTATGAATGAAGTTCATAACAAAATGAAAATTGGTTGATCGATGTATAAGATTCGTCTTCATGAATTTGAAGGTCCTCTTGATCTGCTTCTCTTTTTTATAAGAAGGGATGAACTCGATATTTACGATATCCCGATTTCGAAGATCACCAAAGAATTTATGGAATACCTACATTTACTCGAAGAACTCGATCTTGAAGTTGCCGGCGATTTTATTTTAATGGCTGCTACTTTAATGCAGATTAAAGTTAAGATGTTGCTTCCGAAAGAAATCGATGAAAAAGGTGAGGAAATTGATCCTCGAGCCGATCTAGTAAGAGCATTACTTGAATATAAACGTTATAAAGAGGTTTCCGAAGAAATGGGCTTCATGGAAGCTGACCAAAGGAAGGTTACCTTACGGGGTAATTTTGAAGCAGATTTAAAAGAAAAGCCAGACGACTTAAATACGTTATTGAAAAATATTTCCATTTACGATTTGATGAAAGCATTTCGCCAGGCTTTGCTTGATATGCCGAAGCAAGCAGTTCATGAAGTAAGAAAATATAATGTAACCATCGATGAACAGATTGATTATATTATTAAAAAAATTGAAGCGACGAACGAAGTTTCTTTCATTGAATTGATAAAAGGGTTTCATGAGAAGATTAGAGTGATTGTAACATTTATTGCAATGCTGGAAATGATAAAGATGGGGCGCATTGGCCTCAAGGAATCACCTAATTATAATGATTTTATCATATACGGATTGGGAAATGGATAACATCTATAAATCTATCATTGAAGCGCTTATTTTCGCTTCCGATGAACCGCTCGGCATAAGTGAAATTATAAACGTAATCAAAGAAATTGACGGGCAGGATACCGAGATAACGCCGGACGATATCGACAGTACCGTGTCTGAGTTGAATAAGAAATACGAAGAGAATGAAAGTTCTTTTTCGATATTGAAACTTGCCGAAGGACTTATTTTCGGTACGAAGCAGGAATATGCAAAGTA
>CAZRIQ010000550.1:0-1889 GCA_964600175.1 uncultured Melioribacter sp.
GAAATTCTTTCTTCGCTGGCGCATGACAACGATTCTCTTGAGGCTTCCGATCCTAAAAAATTCGTTGCAAAGATTGGCGGTGACGCAGTAAAAGAATTGCTTAAGAGAACAGACATCGAAATTACATTTGCAGAATTAAAAGCACAGCTTGCTGTTGAAACTTCACAACAAAAACGAAACGATGCTCTGAAAAGGTTGAGAGTTCTTGATGCTTTCCGTGAAGAAGAAAATAAAGTTCCAAACAGACCTGAATGGATGGTGTTAAGTGTTATTCCGGTTATTCCTCCCGAACTTCGTCCTTTAGTTCCGTTGGAAGGCGGACGGTTTGCAACAAGTGATTTGAACGATCTTTACAGACGTGTAATAATTAGAAACAATCGTTTGAAAAGATTGATAGATATTAAAGCTCCAGAAGTGATTTTGCGTAATGAAAAAAGAATGCTTCAGGAAGCTGTCGACGCGTTGTTTGACAATTCGAGAAGAGCAAGTGCGGTTAGAAGCGACGGCAACAGACCGTTGAAATCTTTGAGCGATATGCTTAAAGGAAAACAGGGAAGATTCCGTCAGAATCTTCTTGGTAAACGTGTAGATTATTCTGGTCGTTCGGTGATTGTTGTTGGTCCTGAATTGAAACTGCATCAATGCGGATTACCGAAAGATATGGCTGTTGAATTGTTCAAACCGTTTATTATTAGAAAGCTTATTGAACGTGGACATTACAAAACAGTTAAGAGTGCAAGGAAAGCTGTCGATAGAAAAGACCCGGTTATTTGGGAAATTTTGGAAAGATTGATTGACAGTCACCCGATTATGTTAAATCGTGCGCCGACATTACACAGACTCGGTATCCAGGCTTTTCAGCCTATATTAATTGACGGGAAAGCTATTCAGCTTCATCCTATGGTTTGTACGGCGTTCAATGCAGACTTTGATGGCGACCAGATGGCGGTTCATGTTCCGTTATCTTACGAAGCACAGTTAGAAGCTGCGGTGTTGATGTTGAGCAGTCATAATATTTTATCTCCGCAAAACGGCAGCCCAATTGTAATTCCAACACAGGATATCGTTCTCGGTTGTTATTATTTAACAAGAGTAAAAGCCGGTGCTAGGGGTGAAGGAAAAATATTTGGCGGAAGGGATGAAGTGCTGATTGCTTATGACAACAAAGTAGTTGAACTTCATGCAAAGATTAAGGTAAAGATCAATGATAAGTTTATTGAAACTACACCGGGCAGAGTTATCTTTAATGATATAGTTCCGAAGGAAATGGGTTTCATTAATGAACTTCTTGTTAAGAAAATTTTCAGTGGATTAATCTATAAAATGTTCATTAAAATGGGCAACGTTGTAACGGCGAAATTCCTGGATGATTTGAAGGAACTCGGTTACCGTTATGCAACCGCTGCCGGAATATCGATTAGTTTCAGCGATATGCATATTCCCGTTGAGAAAGTTAAACTTATAGAAGATTCGAATAAAAAAGTCAGTGGAATATTAAGCGAGCATGAACAAGGTTTGATAACAGACGCCGAACGGTATAATAAGATTATTGACGTTTGGACACATACTACGAATAACGTTTCCAAATACTTGATGGATAGAATCAGAACCGATCAGTTGGGATTTAATCCGTTGCACATGATGGTTGACTCCGGTGCAAGAGGTTCTCAAGAGCAGGTACGCCAGTTAGCAGGCATGCGCGGATTGATGATGAAACCTCAAAAGAGTTTAACCGGTCAATCCGGTGAAATCATTGAAAACCCGATTGTGGCAAATTTCAAAGAAGGACTTTCCGTACTGGAATATTTTATTTCGACTCACGGTGCCAGAAAAGGTCTTGCTGATACTGCTTTGAAAACTGCCGATGCCGGTTATTTAACGAGAAGATT
>CAZRIQ010000551.1:0-1889 GCA_964600175.1 uncultured Melioribacter sp.
ACCGCTCTTCTTTAACTTCCAACTTCAACGGATTGGCTAAATAAGTCACTTTAATTTTTTCTTCGGGAATTTTTATTCGTTCTATCAAATCTTTTTTAGTATGATTGGATACAGTAAGTATTTTGCTCGCTTTAGGTGCGGCGTATCTTATTAACTTAGGCAATGTTGACATACCGGTTACCTCAGGGAAAAAATCGCCGAGAAGATCATGAACAGTATAGATAAATTTCCCTTTGAAAAACGGGTAGAGATACTGATAAAGCGTTGGATGATAGACATCGAATTTCTTTGTAACGCTATAGCCGGAAAAAAGAATTCTATTTACAATCCCGTAAACTTTGTTTGGTAAACCTTTAGAAGAGCGCTTCAAACCATAAAATTTTGTGCAATCATTTTTTAATTGTTCCAACTTCCACTCAGGTCTATAAATGCCGGCAAATAGATGTACATCAACCATTTCATTTTTAACGGCTTGATTTAATAGTTCCAACGTATAACGGGAAACTCCTCCGTAGGACAAATAATTGAACGATTGATGATCGTATAATACTTTTATTGGCTTCATATTGTATTAACTATTATTCCAAATAGACATCGAGCGTTTCATTAAAACATTTTTCCCAACTAAATTTTTTCTCTTGCATTTTTCCTTTGGCAATGAGTTCATTTCTCAGATTTGTATCAGTCAAAATCTTTTCAAGTTTTTCACCCATCTCTTCCCTTTTATCAGGATCAAAATATAAACCGGCATCTCCAACTACCTCAGGCAAAGAACCTCTACTACTTGATAGGACAGGACAATCATAGTACATTGCTTCAAGAGGAGGAATTCCAAATCCCTCATAATATGATGGGAATACAAAAACAGATGCATATTTATATAAATTTGCCAAGACATTATCGCCTCCGCCAAGGAACGTGATTCTATCTAGCAGACTCGATTCACGTATCATTTTGCTTTCTTCATCAGAAACCGTCACTGCTCCAAAACAAACCAATCTGAAGTTCGACTTCAGAAAAGTTGAATTCTTATAAGTATCAAATAGTCCCGCAAAATTTTTGTGACCCCTTCTTATTCCAACGTATAAAATATATTCTTCTTTTACTATTCTTTCTTCCTTTGGCTTTACTTTAAGTGAGTTTGCAAGATATGTTACCTTTATTTTACCTTCAGGCACCTTATAATACTCGATCAAATCTTTCTTCGTTTGTTCAGATACTGCCATAACTTTGTCAGCTCTTCCGATAGCCTTCTTTACAAGTTCGGAAAACGATGGAACATCAAATTGTTTTATGGTTTCCCATGCCAAATCATGAATTGTAATTACCCTCTTTCCTTTAAAGTGCGTGTACAAGTCCAGATAAAGTGTAGGATGATAAACATCAAAACTCTGATTGAATCTAAAACAAGAAAACAACGATCTATTAATGATTGAAACTGCTTTATTCTTTCCCAAAAAGTCCAGGTTCTTGATTCCCCAATATCTTGCGAAATCATCCTTACGATTTTTCAAATCAACCCGTGCCGAATATAGACCTTCAAAAAGAGAAATTTCAATTCGTTCGGATTTTAAACCATGTTTAATCAGTTCATAAAAATATCTTAATTGTCCGCCGTAGCGCCAGTAAAAGAACACTTGATGATCATAGAGAATTTTTTTAGAGGTCATATCAAACTGATTTATTCTTTATAGACAGTGAGAGTTTCTTCAAAACATTTTTCCCAGCTAAACTTCTTTTCCTGTTCATGCCCTTTTTTAATCAATTCATTTCTCAAACTCGAATCGGATAACACAGTTTCAACCTTATCTATCATATCGTCAATGGATTCGGGATTAAAGTATAGCCCGGCATTACCAACCACTTCGGGAAGTGAGCTTCTTTCGCTC
>CAZRIQ010000552.1:0-1885 GCA_964600175.1 uncultured Melioribacter sp.
ACACTTGCGGAGACGCCTATTTTATTCCGGCAGGAACCCCGCATCAGGCACGAATCTATCCCGGCTTTCGAGCCATTGACTATTTTGCCGACCGTGACCGCTATTGTATACGTTCTCATGGTGCATAACAAAACAAGCAAGGTCTGCCAAACCATGCATAGTTGTTCAGATGTGTGACTATCGCCTGTATGGGAAATTTCTTATATTGCAAAAAAAAGAGAAAGCAATGACAGTCAAAACATTTACTGCAGTTCTCCATCGGGAGGAAGACATGTACGTGGCAGAGTGCCCTGAATTAGGTACTGTTAGCCAGGGCTTCACGATGGAAGAAGCTTTAACAAATCTTAAAGAAGCCACAGAATTATACCTCGAAGAATTTCCTCTTCAACATGCGGAGAAACCTTTCTTGACCACCTTCGAAGTAGCAGTCAATGCCTGAGCTTAGAAAGATTTCTGGAAAAGAGGCAATCAAGGTTCTTGAACGTCTCGGTTTCCAGCAAATAAGGCAAAGAGGCAGTCATGTAATTCTGAAAAAGTCGAGTTCGACTGGTAACATCGGTTGCGTAGTACCATTACAGAGGGAACTGAAAATTGGCACTCTTCGTGGTATTTTAAAATTAGCGAAGATCGATGTGGAAGAATTCCTTAAGAATCTTTGATCTCTGCACACAAGCTGTGACTAAAGAGCGAAACACCGAACCCCATCATCTAAATAAAAATAATGGATATCAGTCTGTATAGAAAGATTTATTAAGTAATTTCTTGTTTTTCCTTTATTCCACATTTCTTTTATACCCTCTATCCTTCTTCCCCTTGAATCTCAAGCCGGATTTTAATAATTATATAAAGTAGATTTTGGTCTAATAATAAAAACGCAAGGAAAAGCCATGTTAGTTGTACAAGATGTTGATTTAACACCGAATCCGCAGGCATTGAAGTTTATTATGAACGAAAGATTGCTTGTAAAGGAAACGAGAAGCTTTAAAAACAAAGAAGAAGCTGCCGCAGATCCTCTCGCCAAAGGTATTTTTGAGATTGACGGTGTCGTATCTGTTTTTTATATGGATAAGTTTATTACAATTGAAAAAGATGCTAAAGCAAACTGGGGACAAATTCAGAGACCGTTTGTTGAATTCATCAAAAACTTTGACAAGTCTTCAATTCCGCCGGAAAAAGAAATTAAGGTGAGTCAAGAAGAAGAAACCGAGTTACTCAAAAAGGTCAATCAAATATTGAATCTAAGAGTTCGTCCGGCTCTCGCGGGCGACGGCGGTGGATTGGAAGTAACAGGTATAAACGGTCTTACTGTTAGTATCAGGTATCAAGGTGCATGTGGAAGCTGTCCCAGTGCGATTCGTGGTACCTTGGTCGCAATTGAAAATTTGTTGAAGAGGGAAATTAACCCCTCGATTGAAGTTATCTCTGCAGATGAAGCTTAAGGAATAGCTGAATAGCTGGAATCTTTTAAAAAGATTCCAGCTTTGTATTTTTAGTCTAACATTTTAGCAACAAGAACAACTAATTCTTTCATTCTATTTAAATATTCTTCCACTTCGAGTTTTGTTACGACCGTAAAATCCTGGTAATCAGTCGCAACTCTTAATTCATATGCTTCGTTAAAGATCTTTCCAACGTTTTTATCAATAATATTTGTTTTGATAAATTCCTTATTGAAAAAACCTATAAGTTGTTTATGCTTTGAAGTGGAAAAATCTTTGGTATACGCCAAAGCACTTACTATATAAGAACCCGCATAATAAATTCTATTCATTGCAGTTGAATAGAATCCGTTATCAATAAGTACTTCCGTTTCTTTTAGAACTTCGAATGCTTTATTTCTTCTATAACCCACATAATCTTTAAGATTATTTTTAGAACTTGTTTG
>CAZRIQ010000553.1:0-1876 GCA_964600175.1 uncultured Melioribacter sp.
ATATCATAAACTTTTAATTTAACATGCTGTAAAGACGAGGCATGCCTCGTCTCTACGACCAGAATTGTATATCTTATCGATGTTGTTGGGTTAAATGGATTTGGATAATTCTGGTATAATTTAATCTCATACGGAATTATAGTTTCTCCATTAACCGAAGATGGTCCATCACCTTTTACATCAATAATGTAATATCTCCCGGCAATTGAATTGCTAACAAAGATTAACGTATCTGTAAAAAATACTTGAATAGAAGCTTCTTTACAGATTGGGCATAAATCCGGAGTAGCTATAATTAATTCAACGCTGTCTCCAGCTGTCACGTTTAAATTTATGGGCGGCTTATCAAAACCGATGACATAAGAATAACTAGTGGGAAATGAGCTACTATAAATTCTATATCCATAAAAATTCTTTGACAATATGCTGTCGATAATAAGATCACTTTCCCCTAGGTTAAAAATCCATGTTGTATCAGATCCGTAAAAACCATCATTATGCCATTGAATATTCAGAGAGTCTTTGCTAAAAGAAATAATTTGTGAAAACATACTTGAAAATGAGAATAAAGAAAAGACAACTAATAATCTTATTTTCATATCAATTTCCATCTGCAAATTTTTCATTTGAAATTACCGGAACTTTAAAATAATGTCAATTTAAATCTGCATTTCAATGCGTAAAGGCGAGGGTGTATCGGGTTTGGGGACAACTTGTCAATAGTTGGTTCTTAGTGTGGGCGAATCTTCGATTCGCCCTACAAATTAAAGGCGCAGGTTTTGAGGAAAAGTGACGTCTAACTTTACAACACAAACACTATATTTAATTCATGCATGAATTGGAACTGGTAAATCTAGTGATTAGCGGAGACGAGGGCGCTTTTAGGACTGTTTTCGAACAAAGCCAAAGAATGGTTATCAATACCTGTTACCGTTTTGTGAATAATAAAGAAGCCGCCGAAGATTTGACACAGGATGTTTTTGTTGAGGTTTTCAGATCAATTAAAAATTTTAAAGGCGGCTCTAAACTCTCAACCTGGATTTACCGGATTGCAATCACAAAATCAATCGACTATCTGAGAACACAGAAACGTAAAAAAAGATTTGCATTCCTAAAAAGCCTGCCGGATAACGACGAACCGGAAGAACAAATTGTCAACAACGACAGTATTAATCCCGAAAAAGAAATGGAAAACAAAGACAGGATACGCATCTTAAATTGGGCGCTCGACGCGCTTCCCGAAAACCAGCGGGTCGCTTTCACACTAAGTAAATACAACGAAATGAGCTACAAAGAAATTGCAGAGATCCTGGACACAACGATTTCGTCGGTTGAGTCGCTTATACACCGTGCAAAGAAAAACCTGGAGAAAAAACTTTATAAGTACTATCAAAAAATTATTTGACCCGCAGGTAAACGCGGAAGTTATCGTCTAATTAATTATAAGCACGAGAGATTGAAATGAAAGGCAGAGATCAAAAAATTAAAGAAGAGATCGGAAAGACGCTCGAAGCATTCGACAACATGGAAAAAATCGAAGCGAATCCTTTCCTGCTCACAAAAATTAAAGCCGGGATTGAGTCGCCGGAGACTGCAAAGCAAACTGTAAGTTCTCTTTTCAAAAAAAGACTTTTGCAACCGGCGTTACTTCTACTACTTATTATACTCAACACAATTACACTTACTTTTTACTTGCAGAGCGGGAACGATTCCTCCGTAAGAGCTGCATACGTTTCTTCTTTTGCCGAACAGTATTCGCTTTCAGCCACAAACAATGATTACTACACGAGTTTATTAAAAGGAGAATAGTCATGGACTTACTGGCAAGACAAAAGTATTATATATTGGCTATCGGCATACTCGTTTTGCTGAACCT
>CAZRIQ010000554.1:0-1870 GCA_964600175.1 uncultured Melioribacter sp.
CGTAATATAGCCTCCGAGTTTTCGAACTTTGCCAGGATGCCGAGTCTAAAACTTGAAAATGTTGATGTTGTTAAAGCGGCGGGTGAAGCCGTCAATCTTTTCTCAGAGGAAAAAGCCCGGGTCGTATTGTCAACAGAACTTGATCAATTTATAGTTTCGGCGGATTATGATCAACTGAAACGTACTTTGATTAACTTGATTCGTAATTCAATTCAAGCGAAAGCAAGTAATGTTACTGTAGATATTAAATCGAACGATCTAAACTGTGAAATTAGAATAAGTGACAACGGTAAAGGAATCCCGGCTCAACACGTCGAGAAAATTTTCGAGAATAATTTTACTACAAAAAATAGGGGAATGGGAATCGGACTGACTCTTGCAAAGAGATTTGTCGAAGAAATTAAAGGGCAGATAATCCTTGAAAAAACTTCCGGTGAAGGAACGACTTTCTTAATAACAATACCTGTGAATAAAACGGCATGAACCGGCATCTCACTCCATACCAGGAAAAGGCATTAAACTACAAGAAACACATCTCTTTAACTGCAAACGCCGGGTCCGGGAAAACTTTTGTTCTTTCTCAGCGGTACGTTGAAATTGCTGTCAATGAAAATGTTCAGATTGATAATATAGTTGCGATAACATTCACTGAAAAAGCCGCTTCGGAACTTTATAGAAAAATATCGAATGAAATTAGCGGGAGACTTCAAACCGAGAACGACGCTCGGAAGAGGAAAAAGCTCGAAAGCTTACGCCGACAATTAGTTTCGGCAAACATTTCTACTATACATTCTTTCTGCATTAACATTCTTAGGGAATTTGCACCGGAAGCAGATATCGATGCAAACTTCACCCCGTTGAATGAAACCGAAACCAACGATATGCTCGATCTCTTGATTGACGAAGAGATAAATAAAAAGATAATAGATGATAGGACTTCCGACGATATCAAGTATTTAATTAGAATTCTCGGCTCGAAAAGAAATCTAGCACAGCAGATAAAACAGCTTATTCAAAAGCGCAAAAACGTATCCGTTCTTGAAAAAGACTTATACAATAATTCTATCGAAGAGATTGCGAAGAAATTCCACGCCAAGTTTGAGAAGTATTTGAAGGAATTGTTTGAACCGGAACTAAATAATGTTGCAGTATCAATTAAGAAGATTAATGAGCAGGTTTTAAGTTCGGATGCTAATAATGAAAAAGCGCTTGCTGCCAAAACGTTGTTGGAAAATCTAAATAGGGAGAAGGAGATTGTTGCGTGTTTCAATAAATTGAAACAGCTTCAAGATGTCATCCTTACGAAGTCAGATAAGGTTGCAAACCGCGGGTATCTTGTTTCGAAAATGCGTAATGATATGTCAAGCGAAATTGAAGTTGTTGAGAATTTCTTTAATGATATCGTTCATATAAGTATTGATGAGGATTCGGGATCGGTTGAGAAGGAGCTTGCTCAATTCGGGAAAAAGCTGCTCGAAATCTATAATTCTGTGTTGAGAGTCTTCATTACAAAAAAGAAGCAAAGGGGATACCTTGACTTTGAAGACATATTGATATTTACTCAAAATATTTTATCACTCGAAGATGTCCGAACCTACCTCGCAAAAAAGTATCGTTATATAATGGTGGATGAGTACCAGGACACAAACGAGATTCAGTATGAAATATTTATGCCGATCCTACCATTTAAAAATCAATAATCTCTTTGTTGTAGGCGATGAGAAACAAAGCATATATATGTTTCGTGATGCCGAACTGGAAATCTTTAATAGAACGAAAAGAGACATTGAAAATATTGAAAGCACCGAATCGATATTGAGTTTGCCGCATAGTTTTAGAATGACTCCCGAGATTGCCGCATTTGTAAATC
>CAZRIQ010000555.1:0-1870 GCA_964600175.1 uncultured Melioribacter sp.
CTGAATGTAAATTCATCTGCCTTTATTAGAACGGTTGTTATTTCCAAAATTGCAGATTCCATTTGCGAAGCGACAAAACGTTTCCAGATCAATTCGTACAGTTTGAATTGATCGGCATTTAAAAACTCTTTTACAAATTCCGGCGTATACTTCATTGAAGTAGGACGAATCGCTTCGTGAGCATCCTGAACATGTTTTTTGTTTTTCTGTTCGTACCTCTTAGGTCCTTCCGGAAGGTTTTCTTTACCGTATGTATTCTCTATAAAATCTCTTGATTCCGTGAGTATTTCCTCGCTCAAACGCGTTGAGTCGGTTCTCATATAGGTAATTAAGCCGGTTGTTCCTTCTTTACCGAGATCAACACCTTCATAGAGACTTTGCGCAATCGACATTGTTCGTCTTGGTCTGAATCGAAGTTTACGAGATGCTTCTACCTGTAATGAGCTTGTGATAAACGGAGGAAAAGGATTTCTCCGACTTTCTTTTTTATTGACATCGGAAATCACAAAACGATCTTTTTCTTCAATCCTTTTTGCGAGTTGATTGGCAGTTTCTTGATCACTAATCGCGAAGTTCTTTTCTAAAAACTCCTGCCAATCTTTCTCGGTCATTTCCGGTTTCGGCTGGAGTTTTAACTGTTTGCCTTCTAATTCATAAAGTTTTGCTGAAAATTCCTCTCCCTTTTCTGTTTTAAATACGGCAATAAGATTCCAGTATTCAGTCGGTATAAATTTTTCTATATCGACTTCCCGTTCACAAATTAACCTAAGCGCAACTGATTGTACTCTGCCGGCAGAAAGAGAGCCACTGTCGATGACAGCCCTCCACAGAAACGGACTGATTTTGTAACCAATGATTCTATCCATCACTCTACGTGCACGTTGAGAAGTTACAAGGTTGGTGTTAATATCTAACGGTTTTTCGATGGCAGATTTTACAGAGCTCTTGGTAATCTCGTTAAAAAGAACACGATGAATCTTTGCTTTCGTATTGCCGTTGATTATATCGACAATATCCTGCGCAATGGCCTCGCCTTCGCGATCCGGGTCGGTTGCGATAAAGACTTCATTTGATTTTAAGGCAAGTTTCTTAATTTTTTTAATTACATCGCCTTTACCTCTAATGTTCAAAAGATTCGGATGAAAACCATTCTCTAAATCGATGCCTAATTTTGTTTTGGGCAAATTTCTCAAATGACCGACGGTAGCTTCAACAATAAAATTCTTGCCAAGGTATTTATTAATAGTCTTTGCCTTTGATGGGGATTCCACCAATATCAGATTTTTACTCATTTACGTCCTTCCGTTAATTTATAGTATCGGACGAGTATAACAATACCCTGCTTCCCGGTAGGATTTCAGAATCGAAATCAACTAATGATAAAAGGATGATCCAATTTATTTCATTTTTCGTAACCTGGTTTTCGGGAAACATCATTACCTGCTCTAGAATTATTTCCACGTCCTTCGAATCGATCAGCCCGACATTTATCAAGTGCATCATGTAATTGAAATTATCGGTTCCCAACAGTTCTTTTTCTTCTTCGGTAAATATTCTAATGTTCTTCTTGTCTTTTTGTTTTCTGTTTTTTTGTCTTGCTCTTTTAGCAAGAACTTTGTCAAATACCAAACTAAAAGCTACACTTACCGTCTGCTGATCGAATTGTTTATCTTTTAAAAGCGATTTATTCACTTCCTCTAAAGTAGAATTATTATTCAATCCTTCTAATATCTTTGCTAGTACTTCAACAATTTTAGATGTCATTCTGTTTCAATAATGTTATGTAAATGTTTTCTATTTATGCCAATCAATTCTTCTTCGTTTAACTTCATTACTATTTTGTCTCTTCTTGTCCGGTCGTCAAACCTCA
>CAZRIQ010000556.1:0-1868 GCA_964600175.1 uncultured Melioribacter sp.
GAGAGACCCCTTATTATCTTCCGGGAAAGATGGAAATCTGTACGGTAATCAACTGTGAACGCGCTATTTCGAAGCCAAGGTATCATTAATTTCTGTCTGTTATGTAATATTGCGATTTATGGTTAAATAGAACGTTTTGGTTCTATCGGAAACTGCGGCTTGTGGCGGCATTTTACACTGCTAAAAGGATAATGCGTTTTGGCATTCCAATTTGGCTGCAAAGGTAAACATTGGAAACGGGAAATTCAATCCCTTTAGATGATTTGTGCATTTTATTTCACAATATGGATTGTTCAGCGTATAATTATTCGGCGGATGCCGGATTTGAGTTTTCCTTGCGCCCGTCCCGGAAATTTCCATAATATCCGTTGACTTTAGAATCTGTTGCAGGACTCTCTGTGTAACAAAAAATAGAGTAAGTTACACAGAGTTCCACTGAGTAGGCACAGAGAACCACGGAGGAGTTGTTGTGTAACAGACACTGTTTAGTTAACGGCAACACGAACAAAGAGAAATACTGGAACTTTTATAAAGACGTGAGATGTTGTTATTTTTGCATCGTCAAGAATAAATTTTACGGGGAGTTAAAATGGAATACAGGGAACTCGGAAGAACGGGATGGAAAGTTTCGGCATTAAGTTTCGGCGCGTGGGCTATTGGGAGTGCATGGGGAACGGTAGACGATAAAGATTCGATTGCAGCGCTGCATACCGCGCTCGATATGGGAGTGAACTTTTTCGATACGGCAGATGTTTACGGCGACGGGCGGAGCGAATCGCTTATTGCAAAGTTGAAACGCGAACGCAAAGAAGATTTTCACGTTGCTACAAAAGCAGGGAGACGTTTGGATCCTCACACGGCAGCGGGATACAATAGAAAGAATCTCACGGAGTTTGTTGAAAGGAGTCTGAAAAATTTAGACACAGATGCAATCGATCTGCTGCAGCTTCACTGCCCGACGACGGAAGTTTACTACATGCCGGAAGTTTTCGGAATTCTCGACGATCTTGTTAAAGCAGGCAAGTTGCGGTACTACGGCGTAAGCGTTGAAAAAGTTGAAGAAGCGTTGAAAGCAATCGAGTATCCCGGTGTTCAAACTGTGCAGATAATTTATAATATTTTTAGGCAGAGACCCGCCGAGTTATTTTTCAAAGAGGCAATGAAACGTAAAGTTGGAATACTTGCGCGGCTCCCGTTGTCTTCCGGTATGCTTACGGGAAAAATGACGAAGCGTACAACTTTTGAAGACGACGATCACCGTTCGTTTAACAGGCACGGCGAAGCATTTGACCGCGGTGAAACTTTTTCCGGCGTTGATTATGATTTGAGTTTGGAAGTAGTTGAGAAGATTCGTCCGCTTGTACCTGAGGGCATGAGCATGACGCAATTTGCATTGCGCTGGATTTTAATGAACCCCGCAGTAACATGTGTAATCCCCGGCGCAAAGAATCCCAAACAAGCCAGAGAAAATTTCGGTTCAGCAGATCTCCATGCGATCTCTGCCGAGGTTATGGAAAAGATAAAAGAGATTTATGATAAAGACATTAAGCCTGTTGTTCACCATTATTGGTAAAAACAGCAAGTTAAACGCGGACAGCAAATCCCATATACAAAAATTTGATTGCATTTATAAAAATTCGAAATTAATTTAAAATTAGGGAAGAAACCTAATCTATCGCTCGGTTAGAATTATCTGCTGATTTTTGACTGCCGATTTAAATGAATGTAAGCCTGTTTAAGGAAATCGCCGAAAGGGCAAAAGTAACAATGTTTATTGAAGGTCTGGACACGTTGCCTCACATATTAGCCAACGACAGAGATATGCATCAGTTATTCTTCTGCCTGATAGAAAATGCAATACAGGCGGC
>CAZRIQ010000557.1:0-1865 GCA_964600175.1 uncultured Melioribacter sp.
AAATTTCTTTCTGATCACTCTTCATTCTTGCTGCATACTCAGCAAGAGAAGTCAGCTCGTCTTTGTTTTGATTGAATAATGAATTGAACCTAATCAGCTCAAGATATTTTTCACTGTTGGTAAAGTCGGTATAACCGAGTTTGAAAATTCTGCCGTGTTCTTTCCAGAAGTTTATATAATCTGCAGAGGAATTCTTCGCGGTATCAATCAGAAAGTTCAAAACCTGTGAAGTAACATTCTGCGATATCTTTGAAAATATTACGTTTTCCTGCAAAGTCTCCCGTGAAATGTTCAAAGGCAAATCTTCAGAATCAACAACACCTTTTACAAAACTCATGTATTCGGGAAGAAGACCCTTGTTCTTATGCTGTATTAAAACTCTTCGCACGTATAAATCCAGTCCGTAATTTTCTCTATCGTACCAAAAAAATTCATTGTTCTTTTTAGGGATGAACAACAGTAAATTAAATTGAATCGGCGCATCAACAGATTTATGAATTACAAACATCGGGTCATCGCTATCGTAGCTCAAAAATTTATAAAACTCGTTGTACTGTTCCTGTTTGACCGAAGTTTTCGGCTCCCGCCAAATTGCTTGAACCGTATTTACTTTATCTTTACAAAGATAGATCGGGAAAGAAATAAAGCCGGAATGTTTCTTAATAATTTGTTCCAATCGGTACTTCTCACAATATTCACCCATATCTTCTTTTAAATGAATCTCTATCGTTGTCCCGCGCGGCAGTTTTTCATCTAATTCTTTTAATTCATATTCGCCTAAACCATCTGACTTCCATTCAACCGATTTTGCATCCGGCATAAAAGACTTCGTTTTAATAATCACTTCTTTTGCTGCCATGAACACCGAATAAAAACCAACACCAAATTTCCCAATAATATTATTTGCGGAAGCGTTGTTATCTTTGAGGAGTTTTAGAAAGTCGGAAGTACCGGATTTAGCTATCGTGCCGATGTTGGTAATCAATTCATCTTTTGTCATACCAATTCCGGTATCGGTAACGGTTATCAACTTTTTCTTTTCGTCAAAATCTATTTTTATCTCGAGAGGTACTTCTTTATCTAAAACTTCTGTCCCCTTGTTTAACTGGAATCTCAATTTATCCAGCGCATCCGATGCGTTTGAAATCAATTCTCTTAAAAATATTTCGCGGCTTGTATACAAGGAATGTACAAGAATATCAAGAAGCTGTTTTACCTCGGCTTTAAATTCAAATTTGTTCGCAGTTGATGCCTTATCGCTCATCATACCTCCGGTTAAGTACAGTGGTTATTCATATTTTCGCTTTTAAAGATATCACTTAAATAGAATAAATGAAAAAGAGTCTTTGCCGGATTGACAAAGACTCTTTTTGCGAACCGAAATTGTTAGTTTATCTTAATAGGAATTTCTTTCGGTTTTGCTTCTTCGGCTTTCGGAACCGAGATTGTGAGCTGACCGTCTTTAAATTCTGCGGAAATTTTGTCTTCCTTTATCTTGCTAGGGAGTTCAAACGAACGGTAGAATTTTCCGTAGGTCCTTTCTACCCTATGATACTTGTGATTGTTGGATTCCTTTTCCTGTTTTCTCTCGCCGGTAATTCTCAACTGTCCGTCGACAAAAGAAATCTTCACTTCTTCTTTCTTCACACCGGGCAGATCGAGTCTTAATTTGAATTGATCACCATCTTCATAAATGTCTGTTAAAGGCGACCATACGGCATTTTCCAAATCTTCGTTTTCGTTATTTGCTTCGCTAAATCCGAAACGGTTGTGAAAACCGCGGAAGAAACGATCGAACTCACGTTCGACGTCAACTAAATCTCTCATTGGATTCCATTTTACGAGTGTCATGATAACCTCTTTTT
>CAZRIQ010000558.1:0-1864 GCA_964600175.1 uncultured Melioribacter sp.
AATTCCTGCTGCAAAGCTTTTATCCGAGAAATAAATCTTTCTGCGACCCCTTAGTTTTTCAAGTTCGGGGGAATGGTTGGCAACTACAGCACCAAGCAGTTCTCCTCTAAGCATATCTTCGTCGTTACCGGAGTCCCCGGCAACCAATACCGATTCGTAAGGAATGTTCCACCGGTAACATAAGTAACGTATCGCCCTACCCTTACTTGCTCTCGCAGGAAGTATGTCCAGGAAACTATCATGACTTAGAATGATCGTAGCTTTGATCTTGTTTTTTATTAAAGTGTTTTTAACAAGTTCCAAATCTTTATCGCTGCCGTCAAAATAATAACTTACTTTGTATTTTCTCTGAGTTTCTTCTTCCTGGTACTTTAAGAATTTAAAGTTTTTCAACAAATCAACAATGGTGTCTCTTTTCCATTGATTCGAAATATGTGCACTCCAGCCGGTGCCGTATACATACTCGTCTTTACTTTTGTAATAAATTTCCGACCCCACCGAAGAAATTATAATGTCCGGTAAAACAAAATTGTTTTCCAAAAGAACTTTCTTAGCTGAATCGATTGTTCTGCCGGTAGCGACACCGAAGCCGATCGATTCGTGCATCGATATAATTGTTTCCTTAAGCTCCTTTTCCGATTTTTTATCGCCTAACAAAGTATCGTCAATGTCGAAAATCATCATCTTTTTAAAATTAAAAAATCTTTTGCCGGTTTCAATAAAAGTTGTGCGGTCATCCGTTCTTTTTAAGTTAAGCTCCTTAAGTACGTTTATATACTTTTCGGTATGAGCTTGCCACGAGTAGAATCTCTTTATATTATTAATTCCGTTGGACGAGTACATTTCCCATAGCTTATTATTGTTCAAAATTTTCAATATAACGTCGGAAATATTGGTATAATCAAAAACGTTAACGAGCTCGCCGTTCTTAAGGTTTGATATTATATCTCTCGGTCCCCCGTCGTCTGTTGCGATAACCGGCAGTCCGCTTGCCGCAGCTTCAATCAAAGTTAAACCGAAAGGTTCGTTGAAAGCGGAGTTAACAAAAACACCGCCGCTCTCTGCAGCAATTCTGTAGAGTTCCGGCACCTCGTGTTCAAAGTCGTGTCGCTTTGGGATGGCCATTTTTCCGTAAAGGTTATACTTATCGAGAAGTAACAGCATTTCCGTCAAAACCTCCTGTTCGAGTTCCGGCATTTCAGAAATATCTCTCCGTATGCCGGCGAAAATTGCAAGGTTTGCTTTTTCCTGCAACTCTTCGCTCTCACCGTATGCTTGAATTAAACCGGAAATGTTTTTCCGTTTTTCAGGTCTACACAAAGCAAGTATAGTGGGTTTGTGCATATTGATAAAGAATTTCCAGAGTTCTTTTCTAATCCCGTCTCTAATTTTTTGAGATTCGTCTTCCCACTCCCGCCGTTCGTTAAACGCGTGGAATTTGTCGAGGTCTATACTCGGGGGAATTACTACAAATTTTTCCGGGCTGAAATTTTTGTAAAGACCGTATTGGTCTTTAACTTCCTGGTTTGTGCTTGTTATAATTTTATCTGCAAAAAATATTACCGCTTCTTCCGCATCCAGCCGCGTAGATATTTTATACCTTCTTTCGATTTCCTCACCGGATAGTCCTTGTTTGAGAAGATTGTTGCGTTTATTTACACCGAGTGAGTGACCGGTGTGAACGAGCGGAATCCCGAAAAACTTTGTCAACTCTGTGCAGACAAATCCTGCATCGGCGTAGTGGCTGTGAATAATATCCGGCAGTCTGCCTTTTGATTTGATATACTTAACCGACTTATCGACAAACTCCTCCATGTGATTCCACAACAATTCTTTCCTTATGTATTTGGCGCCGCCGCAGCCG
>CAZRIQ010000559.1:0-1843 GCA_964600175.1 uncultured Melioribacter sp.
CAATCGAGAAGATTTGGCAGAATTTGTATTTTCCTCTATGGTTTGTGCCAGGTCTCTGATTGTGTTTTCATTTGAAAATGCTTGTTGTTGCATCTCCTTAGGTGTTCCTCCATATTTTAGACGAAAATTATTTATCGCTTGAATTATGCGATCATGCTCCATCTCTGATTTAAGTAGGCGATCACGATTCAGGTCTAATTTTATTCCGAGTTGGCCGTACTCGGCTTCCAGCGCTTTTACTTTAGATGCCTGTTCGTCCGGAGATGGTAATCTATTCCATCGACGCGTTAACCAGCCGACTGACTTTGTTTCATCTAGTACTTTTTTTTCTTTAGATAATTCGTCCGCTTTTTCTTCAAGAGCTTTTTCTATATTGTAGAGCTCTTTCTTTATCTGGCTAATACTTTTTTCTATTCCTTCTTTTTGGAGCATGACTTTAATCAGGTCTCTTGCCTCTGCACGCGCCCCTTCATAGAATGCCCTTCTTCTCAAGGCCTTTGAAATTTGGTCTTTTAAAGCTAATAGTTCGTTTTCGATCTTTTTTAATTCATTAAGATCGTTGATGAGTTTTTGGATTGATGCTTTTGCTGATTGTACCCATTCACAAAGATCAATGAATCTTGACAATTCAAGTAATTGGCTTGAAGATATTTGGAGTTCGATTTTTAGTTCGTCTCGCCTTTTTGCGAGTTCTTCTGACCTTCTGTCTACATGGGTTTGAAGCAAAAGATTTGGATTTTCTCTAAACCGGCTGTCTTTTGGATCACCAACACGTACCGCTTTGCCTTTTTCCAAATCATCTCTAGGGATTTTATCTCCAATCCGGAGGATGGCTTGGTCTACGGCAGTATTTGTGTGGGAGACTAAAAGGATAGGCCTTTTTCGCTCATACAGTTGAAACCCAATCTCGCCAATTGTTTGGGTCTTTCCGGTGCCTGGAGGACCCCAAATGAAGGTTGTGTTTCTTCCAATGGAAGATGCTACTGCTTTCTTTTGACATTTATTATAGTTATCATGAAGTTCTATATCTAACTCTGAACCGGTTACAGGTTGAGCACCTCTAATACGGTCACCAACAGGATTAGGTTTCCCAGCGTAGCCCTCAATTCGTTCAATAAGGATTTTCATCAAATATGTCAGGTTGCTTTTTAATCGTGCGGATGGAACGAAGTTGCCGATGTCTTCTGGTACACTAATCGTGATCGCTAATCCTTCAATGGATACAATGATTACGTTGATTGGCGGAGAGCCAGGAACCAGTAAATCGCCGGGGGTATCCCCAGGTAGGTTTAGTGTGTTTTCGATCTCGAACAAATATTGAAAATTTTTTCCGACTTTAGCGATTCTTCGGCCGTTTTTCAGTTCAACGGCATTACTTGATTCAAAAACACGAGCTGCTTGAATTTCCTCTTGCAGGGCAATTCAAAATTCGCCTAGTATGCCGCTAAGTGTAACCTCTTCGGTTTCGCTATTGAGATGTTGTGGTGCCAAATTATATACCTCAAGAATGTCTTAAATTCGTAAAGAAGTTAAAACGGCTCTGAGACAAATAAAAAAACAGAAGAGATCTGACACTAAAAATTCAATTGACTCGGAAATGGTTCTATGTTGCGTTATTTGTTGAGTTTTTTGAAGTTAAAAATAAAAAAACCCTGCTCTCAATCTGAGATACAGGGTTTTCCGGGTCTTTGACCAATTTTCACTCCGTGCATAGGGTGATTAATGGTAATTCATATTAAGTTGATATAGATTAGGATTTATTAATAAAATTACTTCATATTGTCAATAAAAAACCTGTCTCTCACGGAGGGCACAGAGCCTTTGAGGGATAAATCTGATATCA
>CAZRIQ010000560.1:0-1840 GCA_964600175.1 uncultured Melioribacter sp.
TGGTATCCTCTCAAAAAACAAAGGCAAACCCAATCCCAAAGACAGGATAACACGATTAAACCCTATGCTAAACAGATTTAGTTTATTTGTTTAGATATTATTCTTTCAAGCACCAAATCTGGAAGATAAAATTCAGAACGGCCTTCAATCCTGTTCTGTATATATTGATAGGCATCAATGCCTAATTGTAAGGAGGTATGGATAATACTCATAAATGCATCCTGAAGTTTTGTCCCGAGGTTGGTCATTGTATGTAAATGAATGTCCCTCTTACGAACTTGTCTGCGGGCGGCTAATTCAGACGCGTTATTATGCAATGGGATGAAGGGGAAGTCCAGGACTGTGAGCAATTGCTTTTTATTAGAAAGAGTCCTTTGGATTTCCTTGTTTAAATCAAAATAAGGAGTATTGGGCGTGAATATTTCGTCAAATTTATTTTCGATGGGCCGCTTTAATTCTTCTACCGGGTTTTGTTTATATTGCTTCAAAAGGTCATAAAAACCCCAATAGCGGTTTTTGAATTTTTCCAATTCTTTTCTATGCGAATCAATCAAAGGCGTAAGCTTATTATAGTATCTGGCGTCGTGTATCCAGCAAAGCATCCGGTACATTGCCAATAAGATATATTCCTTGGCATCATCGGTCACAAGAACATTTGGTGCGGGATAGTCAGCTTGTTCAAAATAATACCCGAAAGCTAATGATTCAACCACCCATTTATAAGTGGTTGTTTTCTTTTTAAGCGCTGATAATTTTCCTTCGGCAACCAGGTCAAATTCTTTTATGCCGATGATGGACTGTTGCCTGAATATTTGCTCAATATCATGACAATCTTTCGGGGATATTTTATAGTGTTCAAAAAATTCGACCGCGATTTGATTGTATTGTAAGGATATACCATTTTCAGGCTGTCCTTGCAAAGCACCAAGTATATCTAACCGGCTTTTCCCGGACTGGGTTGAAAATACGGCAAAAAATTCGGAAACAAAAACATGCGTCCGTTGATTTTGCCCGTGTACCCGCGTGCTTGTCGAGTCTGTCTGAAGATAAGGGCCATGTAAACCGGCTTTAAGAAGGTCGTTTTTTTCAGTTAACCATGTTTCGCTTTTTCCGGTTAAAATATTTTGTAGTGAACCGTCTGAAATCTCTATGCCCATACTACCCAAAAAAGTAATAAGTGTATCCCGTGTAACATCTAGTGCATAATGCATGGTAATACAGAACGCCCTCAGTTTGCTGCCAAAATAACCTGAATAGGATGACGGTAAATTGGAACGGTAAGTTTTATTTTGAGAAGGGGAGTACCAAATCTCAATGCGATATTCTGTATTATTCCTACTAAAAATAATATCCTGCCCGATGATTGTTTCATATCCTTTAAATCGCGCATCAGCTGGCAATATGGTTGTATCGATAGGGCAATGTTCTGTATTGTCAATTTTGATTATATTTTTTTTCGGCTTTTTATTCCATTGCTTTTGTTGCCCGGTATGTTTTTGTGATGAAATATCTGGGGATTTATCAGTACCTGGCTGTATATTTGGTTTACCTTGTTCCCCTTTTAACCGGCTAATTTCGTCCTTTAGCTCTTGAATCTGTCGTTTCAATGCCTGGTTCTCCTGATATAGGGTATTGATGAAATTAAGCGCCTGTATTAAACCAGTCCGTAAAGATACTACATCATCTAATTCTTTGGGGTCTATTTGAAAAACAGGGTTACTCAAAATCAGTTATTTTGAAGCAATAGTATATCAAAATTGAATTGGATTTATCGTCTTTAGGAAAATTTTATCACAAGGTTTATTAACAGTATTTTTACCCTTAATTATTGAGAGGATAC
>CAZRIQ010000561.1:0-1839 GCA_964600175.1 uncultured Melioribacter sp.
AACGCATAAATCGTTCCTTTCGGTTTGGCTTTCCTGTCTGCAGGTCCCGCTTTATCAAGTACAAGCACACTGGGAGTATTCCTTGCTTCTTCTACTTTTGCCTGTTCGTACAACGGTTGAATGAATTCAAGAATCTTATATTGAATTTCAATGTTACGATAGATTTTTAAATATTCGTTTCCCAGCTCCGGGGCTTTCTTGAACGGTATAATTAGCTGGACTTCTTTCTGCGACTCATCTTTCCCTTCATTTAACAGGTCTATTTTTTTGCGCAGTTCGTTTACTTCCAAACCGGAACTTTTTGTAAGCGGATTGTTTTTACCATAAGTTTGTTGTAATACATTAAATTCTACTTCTTTTTTGTACAGCTCAACATAAATAGCAGACATTGACTTGACTGTTGCTTCCAATTGTTCGGGAACAGCAATGACACCGTATTTCTCTTGAAATTTTTTCATCGCAGTTTCAAGATTATTTATATCGTTTACGTTTTGTAAATACCTTTTTTCAACAAATTCCCTGTTGGCCTTTGCATTTGTAACGCTTAAACGTGTATTGATTTCATTTAGTCTTTCAACCAAATAGTTGGCAATCCTTGCAGCTTTGTTGGGATTCTTATCATAAACCGTTATTGTCAGGTTTCCTTCGTCAGCAATTTCCAATTCAAAATTTGACTGCCAATCTTTGACAACCCTTTCATAATAGTCATGTTCTCTATTGTATTCTTTCCTCAAGTCAAATTTTTTAATTACGTCGTCTGTTACCGTAGCACTTAATAAAATTGCCATATATCTATCTGTATCGGTATTCTGTCCGGTGAGAGCAGCCAAGCCTTTGCTTGCGGAAAAACCTTTCGCCAGACTTGAAATTCCGGAGAGAGTAGAAAGTAAATCATTTTTCTCCGCCGGCAGTACCGATGCAGTTGATTTATACCATTTTGTACCGATAAATAATGCATAAACCGTTGCACCAACCGTAATTACAAAGACAAACCAAAACAGAAACCATCTGTACTTTACCGTAACAGCAAGAAATTCGAAAAACGTAGAACCTACTTGTTGTTCATTCTTACTTTGCGATTGATCCGATTTCTCATTCATATAATAAAACCTATTTTACTTGTTAGCTTGAACAATTATTAGAACTACAGTGGCAACCGCTCCAAGTATAGTTGCAACATTCGCTACTTGCTTCATATAATAAGCAAACGGCCTTGAAACACTCTTAGGAACATAAATATAATCTCCCGCATCAATTTTCAATTTTTCTTTCTCTTTTGTTATCCAGTTCAAATCTTTCTTCTTAATAACAACAACATCGCTTTCTCCCTGAGCGTTTTCGGCAAGACCACCGGCCTTCTCCAAATAGTATTTGTAATCCTTGCCGGGGTCATATTTTACATATCCAACAATCGGAACCTGACCAAAAACATAAACGTAGTCGAACTTCTGCGGGATTAATATTACATCACCGTCTTTTGCTAAGAACTTACTTTCGTCAGAACCTTCATCGTATATTTTTGAAAAGTTAACGAGCGTTTCCTGTTTCAAAAATCTCAACTGGTTATCAATGTTAAAAAAGAGGGAATCTTCTTCGTTAATATTAGAAAGTCGTGCCATTGATAACAGTTCTTTCATCTGCTCCAGCTTTAATTGAGTTTCAGGCTGTAAAAGATTCTCATTGTTGCCGAGAAATTCTTCGGTAAGTTTATACTTTTTCAAAATATCGGTATCACTGGAATTTCTAATGATCCGTGCACGTTCCAAAGAAGCGTTTACTGTAAGTCCCCCTGCCCGTTCAATTACATCTTTCAACAACAAACCGTCTTTTGTTACATAT
>CAZRIQ010000562.1:0-1831 GCA_964600175.1 uncultured Melioribacter sp.
AAGAAGATTCGGAAGGAGTAAAAAGTTTGATTGAAAGCTGGTTGCAGGATGTGAAAAAAGTAATGTATTTAACAGGCTGCAAAACGATAAAGGAATTGCAAAATCAGAAACTTATTAAAGTAGAGGATTTATATTGAATCCCGACAAATATTCGAAGATTTACAAAAGTGAGCTGGCAAAACTTGAAAACAAGATTTCAAAATTATTTGATAAGAGATCACCGAAGTCGTTATATGATCCATGCGAATACATTTTGCAAGCTGGAGGAAAACGTGTTAGACCGTTCCTTGTTTTGTGTTCGGTAAAAGCTGTTGGAGGTAAATTTCAACATGCTTACAATGCTGCTGTTGCTGTCGAACTGGTACATAACTTCACTCTTGTTCACGACGATATAATGGATCATGCTGCAACAAGACGTGGAAAGCCGGCACTTCATATTAAATACGATCCCAATATTGCCATACTTTCAGGTGATAGTTTGATTGCTCTTGCATACGATTTACTTTTGAAAGATTGTAAACAGCGCACAAACAAAATTGTTGAAACATTTACCAAAGGAATAGAAGAAGTTTGTGAAGGGCAGGCTCTCGATAAAGAATTTGAGACAAAGAAAAACGTTACGATTGACGATTACAAGAAAATGATTTATAAAAAAACTTCGGCAATGATTGTTATGAGCTGTAAGGTGGGAGCTTTGTTGGCTTCCAAATCTCAAAAAGAAATAAATGCTGTTTCCAAGTATGCGAAGAATATCGGGATGGCGTTTCAAATTCAAGATGATCTTTTGGATTTAATTGCTGAAGAAGCAAAATTCGGGAAGAAGATCGGCGGTGATTTAGTAGAGGGGAAAAAGACTTATTTATTTGTGAAAGCATATGAAAAAGCTGCCGGAAAAGATAAAGCGGCACTTAACAGATTTATTCGAAACAAGGGAATTAATGAGAACGAAATTCATATATTTAAGGCAATTTATAACAGACTTGGTGTTATTAACGAAGCTCGGAACGAAATAAAAAAGTATACTGCCTCAGCGATCAAACAGTTAAAATACATGCCGGATAAAGAAGGCAGAAACTTACTTGAATGGCTGGCGGTTTCATTACTTAAAAGAATAAACTAGTGATTGAAAAGAAAGTAAAAATTATAAACAATGCGGGGTTACATACCCGTCCTGCTGCTACGATAGTTAAAATAGCGGCAAAGTACAAATGCGAGTTCTTTCTGAATAAAGACGGAATGAGCATTAACGGCAAAAGTATAATCGGGGTAATGACTTTGGCAGCCGAAAAAGGATCGGAAATTTTATTAATTTTTGACGGAGAGGATGAGAAAGAAGCTGCAAAGGAAATGGTAGATTATTTTAATAGGGGATTTGACGAACTCTAATGAAAATTACTGAAGAAAATGTTATTCACGGTATTGCCGCCGCACCAGGATTGATGATAGCACCTGCATATCTATTCTCTAAAGAAAACGAAGAGATTGTTTCGGAAAGTATTAGTGACGTTGAAGAAGCAATCAATAACCTGGCAATAGCATTAGCTCAATCGAAAAAAGAATTAAATAAAATATTTTCTCTTGCAATAGATAAACTTGGCGAAAGGCGAGCTGCAATTTTTGAAGCGCAGATAATGATTCTCGACGATCCTATCCTTATCGAAAATATTAAAAACAGAATTAGACAAGAATTGAAAGTCCCGGAATATATAGTATACGATGAAATCTCACGGTATCAGAAAATCATGAACGAATCGAACGAACCTTACATGAAAGAACGTTCACACGATATCGACGATATTAAGAATAGGATAATTCGAAATCTTAAAAAGAA
>CAZRIQ010000563.1:0-1829 GCA_964600175.1 uncultured Melioribacter sp.
AAGTAAACGAATACACGGAGAAATTTGCCAATCCTTACATTGCAGCAGAACGCGGCTACATAGATGATGTTATTTTACCGAGCGAAACAAAATTAAAATTGGTAAACGCCTTTCAAATCATTAAAACAAAAGTGGATAACAACCCAAAAAAGAAACATTCGAATATTCCGCTTTAACAATGAAATCAACTATTTTACAAGTTAAGTCATTGCCAAACACTGGATTAATTGAATTATATCATAATTAACTTGACAATATTTTGATAAGACATTAAATTGCTATTGGAATTATAACGGACGGAGCTTTAATGAGAAAAATTATAAAGGGTATTATTTTTTTCATCCTACCTCTTCTTTTCAATTCATGCGGATTATTTAATTCAGTAACAAAAGTTGATGACCAAAGTGTTCAAGATACTGTTAAGGTTGCAAGTACGAAAAATATTATTAACGAGCAGATGGAATCGGCAAGAAAAGATTATGTCAATGCTCTTTATAAACAAAAGTTGGGATTCAAAACCGAAGCGTTGAAATTATATGAGTCGGCGCTTTCAAAAATAAATTCACTCAGTTATTATCCTTCGATGGAAGAAAACGAATCGTTTCTAGAATTGGAAAACTCCATTGTAGACGATTATCAAAAGTATGTAGAAAGTCTAGATGAACTTCCTAAGGATGCATCTATTTCTGCGTTAGAAGAATGGATGAATAAAAATATTCCTGATACGGAAGAAGTTGCCGAAGATACAAGTGCCGCTCCTGAAGATGTAGAAAACAATGTAATAGTTGTCGGTGATTTTTCCTTAGATGTAAACAGATATGTTGAACAGTTTATAGAATATTTCACTGGGAGAGGCAGACAATATGTAGAACTTTGGCTGACAAGATCCGGGAAATATTTCCCAATGATGGCTAAGATTTTCGCCGAAGAAAAGGTACCTCAACAATTAATATTTTTAAGTATGGTCGAAAGCGGTTTGAACCCGGTTGCAAGATCGTGGGCACGTGCGGTGGGAATGTGGCAATTTGTAAGGGGCACTGGGAGATTATATGATCTGGATGTTGATTTTCATGTTGATGAAAGAAGGGATCCGGAAAAAGCAACTCAAGCTGCTGCACGGCATTTACGCGATCTATATTATTCGTTGGGCGATTGGTATCTTGCAATAGCCGCATATAATACCGGTGAGGGAAATGTCCGCAGGGCTATGAGAAGAGCCGGCACAAGTGATTTTTGGAAAATGAGACCCTTCCTTCCAAGGGAAACAAGAAGTTATTTGCCGCAGTACATAGCTATCACTTTAATTGCCAGTCAACCTGAAAAATATGGTTTTACGAACATTCAGTATGAAAAGCCAACTGAATACAAAGTATATGATGTTAAAGAAGCAACCGACTTAAATGTTTTGTCAAAATGTGCCGGAATAAGCGTTGATCTTCTGAAAGATATGAACCCAGAATTACTCCAGCCATATACACCTCCGGATTACAACGGTGGATACCCACTAAAAGTCCCGGTTCAAACTTACGATAGTTTTGTTGAAAATCTTTCAAATATCCCGGATGATGCAAGACTTCAATATGTAATTCATAACGTTAAAAGGGGAGAAACACTTTCCCAAATAGCAAGTAATTATAATGTTAGAATAGATCAACTCGCAGAGTTAAACAATATTAGTACCAGATCGAGAATTAGGCCCGGTGAAGAATTGAAAATCCCGGTTTCTTCTTTTGATGACGAAGATTTTTCGATCAATACTGATACGATGCCTGCCATTGAGGATGAAATTACGCAGTTAGATACCATAGCACCATATCAATTTCAGATAA
>CAZRIQ010000564.1:0-1826 GCA_964600175.1 uncultured Melioribacter sp.
TATGTAACCACCAGTTTTCATATAGATAAGGATGATTTTGATTTAAATCCCTTTTATGCCCGGGGCGGGCTGGGGAAGATGTGGCAATTGTTCGGGATGCAGACCGATGAAATTATTGATGAATTGAATGAGGTGTTGGCAGCGTGACTTCGACTTCGCTCAGGCACCGGAACGCCGCTCAGGCACCGGGATTGCCGGTGGTTGAGCGAAGCCGAAACCACCCTTCGACTCCGCTCAGGGCACGAACGCGGAAGAATGGTGGTTGAGCCGTTCATCGAGCGAAGCCGAGATGAAACCACAAACCAAATTATTAACGAACTAAATAAAGCATTGGCAACATAATGAGTGAAGTAAACAATATACCGAAGCATTGGCAGATGAAAAAGTTGTCAGATTTGATTGCCAAAAATGGAGTGTTTTGTGATGGAGATTGGGTTGAAAGCAAAGACCAAGATCCAACAGGAGAAGTAAGATTAATTCAACTTGCAAATATTCGTGATGGATATTTTAGGGATAAATCTGATAAGCACTTAACGCTAAAAAGAGCAAATGAATTAAATTGTACATTTTTAAACCAAGGAGATGTTTTAATCGCTCGAATGCCTGATCCTTTAGGTCGGTGTTGTTTATTTCCCTTAAGGGGCAAAAATAAATTTGTTACAGTTGTAGATGTAGCAATAATTAGATCTGATGAAAATATTATCAACAATAAGTTTTTGAGTTATACAATCAACTCCCCACAAATCAGAAATGCAATTAATAACTTAAAAAGCGGAACTACCAGAAAAAGAATTTCAAGAAAAAATTTAGACACAATTGACTTCCCAGTCCCCCCACTCCCCGAACAAAAAGCCATTGTCGCCAAAATAGAAGAACTTCTCAGCGATCTGGAAAACGGCAAACAACAACTGCAAAAGGCACAGCAGCAACTCAAAATCTACCGGCAAAGTTTGCTGAAAGCAGCGTTTGAAGGACGGCTCACCAACCCGGATGTGAAAGAGGGTGAATTGCCGGAGGGGTGGAAGAAAATTCAAGTTAAAGAAGTTGCTGACGCAATTGGAGGCTATGCATTTAAAAGTAGTGAATTCATAAATAGCGGTAAGTATCAAGTGTTAAGAATAGGAAATGTAAGACCTGGAAAAATTCGCTATACTGAAAAGCCGGTATTCTTAAATGAGATCGATGATTCTATACTCACTCGTTCTTTATTGCATATTAATGATGTAATAATCAGTCAAACTGGAACACGAAAGAAAAGAGATTACGGCTTTACCGCTTTAATACAAAAGGACAACCTTCTTTTAAATCAAAGAATTACTGCTATCCGATTTAAAAAATCTTATTCGCCAAAATTTTTTCTATACTTTTCATGGACTGATTTCTTCAAAGACCAATTTTTTGCAAATGAGACTGGAAATGTAGGACAAGGAAATGTCGGGATGAGGGCAATTACAGAAACGTTAATACCATCCTGTTCACCTAAGGAACAACAGCAAATTGTTGAGGAATTAGAAAGCAAACTCACCGTCTGTGAAAAAATTGAAGAAACCATCAGCCAAAGCCTGCAACAGGCGGAGACATTACGGCAAAGCATTTTAAAGAAGGCGTTTGAGGGGAAACTGGTGTGAAAACATTTGCCGAAAGGATTGTTGAATTTAATCAAAATCTTGATTTCAAAGGGAAACTACCTTCCCGAATAAATTTGATGAACCCCTTCAAAGGAGATAATGATGTTTTAAAGATTTCATCATGCTTTTATAAGAAGTATTACAGCGATATAAAACAACGGCATATGATCCTGGGTATAAATCCAGGCAGGTTTGGTG
>CAZRIQ010000565.1:0-1825 GCA_964600175.1 uncultured Melioribacter sp.
CTTTGTGAAAGAAGTCGACAAATTTTAAACCGTTAAGGTTTTTCCATTTTTCATCGTTGCCAAGCTCATCAACGACTATAATATTTTCCTCACCCATGCTGTTCAACTTCCAAACGACAACGCTTCCTATAAACCCTGCACCGCCCGTAACTACTATCATCTTCTTTCCATTAATTTATTATATTTGAGCGAAAGTTAATGATATATTGTATTTGAGTCAAAAACGATAATTATATAACTAAGATTTAAATAATTCTTGATCATATTCATACTCATAGATCTTACTCTTATTTTTATTCGTGCTTGAATCATAAAAAATTATTAAGATTAAGTTCAAGAGCAAGGGCAAGAAGAAAACACCGCAATATTTCATAAAACATAATCTGATCTAAGACCAAGGAAAGAAAACACTTGATATGAGTACAACTTTTAAAATATTACAAAGCCTTCTTACACAAAGAATTTTAATGCTCGACGGTCCAAAAGGAACGCTTATCCAGAGTTATAAACTATCCGATGCCGATTTCCGTGGGGAAAGGTTTAAAAATCATCCTGTCGATCTCAAAGGCAACAATGATATACTTGTTTTAACTAAACCGGATTTAATAAAAGAAATCCACCGTGCTTATGCAGATGCCGGTTCGGATTTTATCGGAACAAATACTTTTAACGGCAACGCAATTTCCCAGGCGGATTATAAAACCGAACATCTCGCTTACGAAATTAATTATGAGGCAGCAAAACTTGCTCGAGCAGTTGCTAACGAATACACGAAAAAAAATCCGGATAAACCGAGATTCGTAACCGGTACAATAGGGCCGTCAAATAAGACATTATCGATGTCACCTAAAGTGAACGATCCCGGTTACCGCGCCGTAACATTTGATCAAGTTAAACAAGTTTATATTGAACAAGCACGCGGATTAATTGACGGAGGAGCCGATATTCTGCTCTTGGAAACTATATTCGATACACTCAATGCAAAGGCTGCCCTATTCGGAATTATGGAATTATTCGAGGAGATCAACCAGCAACTTCCAATAATGATTTCCGGAACAATTATAGACATGAGCGGCAGAACACTTTCCGGGCAAACTACTGAAGCATTTTGGATTTCGGTTTCTCATACAAAAAATCTTTTAAGTGTCGGCTTGAATTGTTCTTTGGGTCCAAAACAAATGCGTCCATTCATTGAGGAACTTTCCAACATCGCAAATACATTTGTAAGTTTATATCCAAACGCAGGACTGCCGAATGAACTAGGCGAATACGACGAATCCCCGGAAGCAATGTTGTCTGTTCTTGACGAGTACGCCAGAGAAGGATTTTTCAATATAATCGGCGGATGCTGCGGTACAACTGCGGAACATATAAAAGCATTTTCGGAAATTCCGAAAAAATATCCTCCGAGAAAAATTTCCGAAGTAAAACCATATCTAAGGTTAAGCGGGCTTGAGCCGCTAATTTTCAGACCTGAAACTAATTTTGTTAATATCGGCGAACGGACAAATGTAACCGGCTCTAAAAAATTTGCACGATTGATTAAAGAAGATAATTTTGATGAAGCTTTGTCTGTTGCACGTGACCAAGTTGAAGGAGGCGCACAGGTTCTTGACATCAACATGGACGAAGCAATGATCAACTCGGAAGAAACAATGGTGAAGTTTCTAAATCTTCTTGCTTCCGAACCCGATATTGCAAAACTCCCGATAATGCTCGATTCATCCAAATGGTCCGTAATTGAAGCGGGATTAAAATGCATACAGGGAAAAGGAATAGTAAACTCGATCAGTATGAAAGAAGGGGTAGAAAAGTTTAAAGAACA
>CAZRIQ010000566.1:0-1814 GCA_964600175.1 uncultured Melioribacter sp.
GTATCTTATTATTCCACCCTCGTTAATACTTAATGGCGGGTCGTCGTTTATTGACAACT
Organism: uncultured Melioribacter sp.; assembly: GCA_964600175.1. Taxonomy (GTDB): domain Bacteria; phylum Bacteroidota; class Ignavibacteria; order Ignavibacteriales; family Melioribacteraceae; genus Pyranulibacter. Next base: position 60 of record CAZRIQ010000566.1, read on the forward strand.
CAATTTTTTCGATTACATTTTCGAGCGGTTTTAATTTTTCATTTATTTGATTCAGCGTGTCACTCTTAACTTGATCCAGCAGTTGTTTCAGTAATGGAATTTTCTTGAGTGAAATTTTTAGATAAACAAGTTCCCTTGGGTTTACTCGCCCGGTACAAATTTTTGAGATTAGTCTTTCAAGATCGCCGATTTCTTTTAATTCACCTTGAATGTTCTTTCGCAGCTGTTTGTTTTTGGAAAACTCTTCAACGGATTCCAGTCGTTTTAAAATCGGTTCGAGTTTTCGGAGCGGAGCAGTGATCCATTTTTTCAACATTCTTCCGCCCATCGGGGTCAGAGTCTTGTCAAGAATTGAAATTAATGAACCTTCACGGTCGCTGTCCTGCATCGTATACATTATTTCAAGATTTCGTTTAGTTGCGTTATCTAACAGCATATAGTCGGATGGATTATAAAGCGCAATCTTGTTTATGTGCGTTAAATTTACCTTCTGGGTTTCTTTGAGATAATTCAAAACGGCACCCGCAGCGCAAATACCAAATCTTAATTTTTCAATTCCAAAACCTTTTGTAGTCTTAGTGTTGAAATGATTAAGGAGTAGTTCAATCCCAAAGTCGTAACTGAATATCCAATCGTCGAGTTTGGTGATTCTGCATTTGGAGGAAAATTTTTGAATTAACGACTCAAGTTCATTTTTATTTTTCTTTGGAATTACTATTTCAGCCGGATTTATTAAACTAAGCTGTTCTCTAAGTTCATTTCTATGAACTTCATAAGTAAAAAATTCTCCCGTCGAAACATCGCTGAAAGACAATCCTGCAAAATCGTCTTCGAGGTAAATCGCCATCAAGTAATTGTTTTTTTTGTGATCAAGCAATTTATCAGACAGAGCAACACCCGGCGTGACAACCTCTACAACTTCACGTTTGACAATTCCTTTTGCAAATTTCGGATTTTCCATTTGTTCGCAAACGGCAACACGGAAACCTGCTCTAACTAATTTAGGCAGATAAGCATCGATGGCATGATGGGGGAAACCGGCAAGCGGAACTTCACCTGCGGCTCCGTTGGCTCTTTTGGTCAATGTAATACCAAGTACTTTTGAAGCGGTCTTTGCATCTTCCTCAAAAGTTTCAAAAAAATCGCCGACGCGGAACAGCAAAATTGTATCCGGGTAACTTTGCTTAATTTTTGCGTACTGTGTCATTAACGGCGTGATTGACATACTCAACTGAGATTATTCAACGTAAAATATATAAAAAATGCTATCAATTTTGTAAATCCTTATCCAAATAGATAATGATCTTAATATTTTTATTCTTGCGCATAATCTTGCTTTTGCTCATGATCTTGCTCTGTTTGAGTGTCTCTCCACCAATCTATCGGTTATCTCGTTCAATTCAACATCTTTATCTGCAAGCATAACAAATAAATGGTAGAACAAATCGGCGACTTCATTAATTATCTCTTCTTTGTCGTTGTTCTTCGCAGCAATGACTGTTTCTACCGACTCTTCACCGACTTTCTGAATAATCCTGTTCGATCCTTCCTTAAAAAGTTTTGTGGTGTATGAATTTTCCGGCAGTTCCTTTTTTCTGCTTTTAATTAGATCAAACAGAGTGTTCAAAAATTTCAAGCTGTTCTTCTCGATTCCGAAACACGAATAACTGCCGGTGTGACATGTAGGTCCGTTAGGCGATGCGTAAATTAACAAAGTATCGTTGTCGCAGTCATGAAGTATGTCAACAAGCTTAA
>CAZRIQ010000567.1:0-1810 GCA_964600175.1 uncultured Melioribacter sp.
TCTTTTAATGAATTTCCAAGGTCAACGGGGTGGAGAAATTCTAAACCTTTAAGCGAAACGAGATCTTTTCCATCATCGGTTTTTTGTTCTATAATGGTGTGACAAATATTACAATCGTTTGAGATAACTTTTCCATCGTCAGAAAAATGTTTTCCATCATGGCATCGGAAACAACCAGGTGCATAGGTATGTCCGATATTATTGGGAAATCCTTTCCAGTTTACATTCATAGAAGGAAAGTAGTTGTTTTCATAAATATCCTGAATGTATTTTATACTTCTATCTATTTCTAAAGATTTATTTGAAGCTATCTGAGGATAATTTGCTGAATAAAAATTTTGTATATAGTACTTTATGCTATCAACGGCAATTTCTTTGGTCGAATATAATCTTTCGAGGGCTTCTACAGCTACACCCTTTATGTAAGGCAGTTTGGGATCAATCCGATCAAGAGACAAATAAAGATTTACCATTTTGTCGGGCGGATTGTAAATATGGGATGGTCTGTTATGACAATCGATACAATCCATTGTCCTTAAACTATCTTTTGCTAAATTTCTAATATTAAAATCCCTGGTTTTAAAAATCTCAATTTTGCCAGTTTCTTTAGAAATGCTTTTCACCCATGGAATTGTTTGTCTGGTTTCATCCGAAGGGTAATAAATAATTTCATTATCAATATTCATGTGTTTATGAATACCATTACTGGTACCTATTTCACTGTTGCCCCCTCCAATTTTTAATAGCATTGTTAAGCTTGAAGCAGTATTATTTTCATCAGATAAGTAATAATGAAAATCGACTTTCTTTTCACTGAAGAAATTTTTTGGCCAGTGACATTGTTCACAGGTTCCCTGTGCGGGGCGCAAATTCTCAACCGGAGTTGGAATTGGTTTTGAGTATTTATTAAATAATACCGAGTAAACCTGGTAGGCACCGGTGATTTTGGACTTTACATACCATGTGGTTCCAGCTCCAATATGACATTGAACGCAAGCAACTCTTGAATGGGGTGAATTTTTATATGCTGTATATTCTGGGTTCATTACTTTGTGACATACGGTTCCACAAAACTCTACGGTCTCTGTATATTCGTATGCTTTGAAACTACCAAAAGCTGTAAAGACCAGGAATAAAATAGTGCCAATGGAAAAAACTGTGAATGATATTCTATGTCTTGGATTATTCAGATCAAGAACAGGAAATTTGCTTGCCGTGTAAGTTCCGTGCATTTTTTGCCTATGTGCTTTGTATATACCAAATGCAATAAGCAAAAGACCGAATATCAATATCGAAGGGAAAATTATAAATGTTATTATACCCAGGTAAGGGTTTTCCTCTGCCGCAGTAGCATCAAGAACAGAGAGGAATAAAATCAATCCGAAACTTACCGAAGCTATTATGGCTCCGGCAAAAGTTATTGGGTTATAAAATGAATCAGGAAATCTTTTTTTCATTAGAACATTAAAGAATTATAACTGCTTATCTGTAAACAAAAAGCATAGCATAAATTATCCATATTATAATACTAAATCCGATACTTAGTGCTACCCAACCAAAGAATTTAATTGCCTTGATGACTATAGGTTGATAGGGTTCGACTAAATAATTTTCAAGTTCCCCTTTTTCAACTATTTTTTTGTACTCATCCGGTCTGTCAATTTCAAATTCTTCAAGTCCTACTCTGCCTGAAAAAATGACTATATCCATAGGAAATTTTTCAGGACGCAGGTGGGTATTAAAAAAATGTACCGTAAAAATAAAACCCGTTGCCAGTAAAGCTTCATCACTGTGTATTATTGTGGCAACA
>CAZRIQ010000568.1:0-1809 GCA_964600175.1 uncultured Melioribacter sp.
AGAAGCTTCCATCGATTCGGAGTTGGTTACAAAGTAGGGAGAAATGTAACCGCGGTCGAATTGCATACCTTCTACAACGTCCAATGTTGTTTCCGCCGATTTGCTTTCTTCGACTGTTATGACGCCGTCTTTACCAACCTTTTCCATCGCGTCGGCAATTAAAGAACCGATTGTTTTGTCGTTATTTGCAGAAATAGTTCCGACCTGTGCAATTTCATCACGTCCGCCTACTTCTTTGCTTATCGATTTCAAATAGTCGATCACTTTTATAACTGCTAAGTCGATGCCTCTCTTAAGATCCATAGGATTGGCGCCGGCTGTAACGTTCTTTAGTCCTTCTCGGAAAATTGCCTGGGCAAGTACGGTTGCTGTTGTTGTTCCGTCACCGGCAACGTCGCTTGTCTTTGATGCAACTTCGCGAACCATCTGGGCTCCCATATTTTCAACCGGGTCTTCCAGTTCTATCTCTTTTGCAACGGAAACACCGTCCTTTGTAACCGTTGGCGCACCGAATTTCTTGTCAAGTATTACGTTTCTTCCTTTTGGACCGAGCGTAACTTTGACTGCATTGGCTAATTTATCCACTCCGTTCTTTAATGAACTTCTAGCATCAGTACTAAATTCTACTATTTTTGCTGCCATATTTTATTCTCCTTTTTTATTTACAAACATTTTGTCAACCTTTTCAAATATTTTTCCAGATAAGTATTGTCTAAAAAGTAATTGCTCTGTATGATCTGTGTAGATCATAATTAAATCGGAGCTTGCCCGCCTTTGGCGTGGCTATCTGCGTTCTATTTTATAAAAAATTATTACTTTTTAGACAGCCTTACAAAGGGTGCTTACTTTACTATTCCGTAAATATCGCTTTCGCGCATGATCAAATAATCATCGCCTTCAATTTTTATTTCCGTACCGGAATATTTACCGTACAAAACTTTGTCGCCGACCTTCAAGCTCATGCTTACAAGTTTTCCGTCTTCGGTAACTTTGCCGGCACCAACCGCTACAATAGTACCTTCAACCGGTTTCTCTTTTGCAGTATCCGGAAGAATAATTCCGCCTTTTGTAGTTTCCTCGGCTTCGTTCGGTTTTACAATAACTCTATCTGCCAAGGGCTGAATCTTGAAATTTGCCATATTTAATCCTCCTATGATTTAATTTTATTAGCACTCAATAAGAACGAGTGCTAAGTTATGATTTTACCGATTTTCTGTCAAGTTCATTTACTTGAAAATTCTTAAAAAATAAAAGAAATGGGGTGCCTACTTAAGCAAGTATTTTCAAAATATTAATTAGCGAAAATTAGCTGAATTCGCGTCATTCGCGGTTAAGTCTTTACCAATTAATTACTTCTTAGACTACCTCTAAACAATATAATCATATAACAATAAAATCCTATACCTTCCTCACTTCTCCACAGTACGCGCAAAGATCATATCAACATTTTTAAGCATTTTATTGGAGTCAAAAATTTCATCCAGTTCTGCCGAAGACAAATACTTTGTCACCTCTACCGAATTCTTAAGCTCATCACGGAGATTTTTAGATTTATCTTCCCAAACTTTCATAGCACATAATTGAACTAATGCGTACGCATTCTCGCGGGTTAATCCTTTATCAACTAGCTTTAGCAAAATAGTCTGGGAAAAAATTAAGCCCCTTGTCAAGTTCAAATTCTTCAACATATTTTCCGGATACACAAGCAAGTTGTCCATCAACCTAATCATCAAGCTTAAACCGTAATCGAGGATAATGCAGCTGTCCGGCACGATCACTCTTTCTACCGAAGAATGCGAAATATCCCTC
>CAZRIQ010000569.1:0-1807 GCA_964600175.1 uncultured Melioribacter sp.
TTCATTAATTCTTCTTTCTTTAGGTCTTAAAGTCGATATCATTTATTTTTGCCGCTACAATAAAATCATTTTCTGAGAGTCCACCAATCGCATGTGTACTTAGATCAATGCGGAGATGTTTATAACTCGTCAAGTGTAAATCCGGATGGTGGCCCTGTTCTTCTGCGATTTTGGCAATCCTATTGATAAAATCAATGGCTTCTATAAAATTCTTCATCTTATATTCACGAAATAATAGCGTTTCTTCATTCGTGAGCGCCCATCCATCTAAACCGTTGAGATATTTTGATATTTCAGCTTCGCCCAACGGTTTTTCAGTTCCTTCGCAGGGTTGGCATTTCTTACTGGCTAATTTATTATTTGTATCTTTCATTTGTTGACCTCACTAAATCAAAAATTGATTTCCTATTTCTAGAAAAAAGCCTTGCTTACTGTAACGATATTTATTGTTTATTGCTTTGTATAACCTTTATTTCCTTTGTCAAATTCCCGCTTATACTGCAATAACCTTCCACAGATATCGTATCACCCGGTTTTGCATCAGGAATAAGATAGCTTACCGTCTGGGTTAAATTGTTGTCCTCGCGGCTGATAGATTGCGTAAGAATTTCTTTCCCGTTAAGCCCAACATCAACTTTCTTAATGTAATGTTTAGTCGGGTTGCTGACATTATGATAAATAATAGCTGTTAACATTTTTGTTGTTGGATCGAAAGTAATTTTGATATCGGACGGTGGATGAGCAAATGCCGCCGTTGTAAAAAACAGACCCAAAACAACTGTTAATAGAGAAATCTTCTTTTTCATGGTTAAGCTCCTTTTTTTGTTTGTTTGAATTTATTTAATAAAGGCACCGACATATTACCAATAAGCAAGCTGCATAATTCGACATCAAATCTAACACCTAGTTCAGTGAGAATGAAAATGCTCACCGCGACAATGCTCCCAAATACCATCTTTCCCGGTCGAGTTATCGGAGTCGTTTTCGGCTCGATCAACATAATGAAAATAAAGAAATAACTTAAATATCCGAATATATAGATAATATTAACATGCTGAAGTAAGGCCTGGATTCCCCAAAGAGTAAGTGCTACAACAGCATAACTAATGAGTAACGCCATTTTACGTATTCGATAGGTGAAATATAATCCCGCAGGAAGAAGAATAGACCATTGGTATGTTCCCTTCCATTGAGTTGTTGCCGAAAGTAGAAGCATAACCGATAATATGCCAAAAGCGGCAGGATTAAATAGATGCTTCTTATTAATACGGATTATATACTTTGAACATATTGCCAGTGCTGAGGCCGCGGCATATACATACCAGGCTTGTCCGTTAGCTAACACAAATCCGATAATTAATCCGGTTATCACTGCGCTGTCGTGAAAAACAAGCGGCTTCTTTTTTGCTAACTGCAGACAAGCCTCTGTCACGACACTAAAAATAACACAACCCAAAACCGGGAAAAGAAAAGACGCATTCTTATCAGCTAGAGCCAAGTATACGGCAAAAGCGATGAGAAAAATTATTAGTTGTGTTTTGACTGATCTAATGTTTATCATTCTTATTTAATCCTTACTCTTTCATCTCTTCGATTATGCCGCATGCAATCCTCGGCCCCCCATGCCCCGCAGGGTTTGAGATATAATCATCCGGCCCCCCGTGAATGACAACAGCCGTGCCACCCTCAATAAAAAGCGAATTCTTTGCTCCCTTTTGCAGTGTTACACGATTAGTCGTAACGGTCATCCGTCCTTTTCCGTCTTCTTCAACTTCAATATTCGGAAGGTCTCCTGCATGCGGGCCTT
>CAZRIQ010000570.1:0-1798 GCA_964600175.1 uncultured Melioribacter sp.
ATCTTATCAGTTATAGGGTTGATATAAGTACTGGGATTATGTATAGGAAAGAAGGAACAATGGAGGAGCTACAACTTACTTCGAATTTTATTCCAGGTGGAGTAAAAGTGTATTGTGGGGGTATTGATGGTTCCACAGATTGTTTTACTGTATCTGGTACAAGACCTCAAATTGTTTCGATGAAAATGACATTTGTGCAATCTCGAGGCACTTTGTTTTTTGTAGAAGCTCAGTATGATTTGTTTGGTACTATCGCAGGAAGTATTAATATTGATTCAACTATTGTTAACGTCTAAACGTCAATAAGAAACAAAACATTAAGAGCAGACTATGCTATGAAAAGATTATTTATCTATAGGGATCTCATTTGTTTTCAAGGACAAATGAGAAAATATTTACGGTTGGAAAGGATAATTGAAAAATATTTTCTTAAAAAATTAGAACCAAGATTTATAACAAAAATAATTTTGTGTTCTGTAAAAAGCAACCCATCAATACAGATATTAAATATTAGGTGGACAAGAAACCAAGTAATAGTATTTTCAAATAGCCATAAATTTTGCCAGGTATCTCCAAAACAGCGCAAGGAGTATCAAAAGCAAAATAACAAGTGAAATCAATATCATCATGGATTTTGCAGAAAGTTTTGCTCCCTCTTTCCTAAATAAACCGATAATAACTACTACTGCACCAACAGTTCTATATTGATCGGCAACATTTCCAGTTGCTACTCCGTGAAGCTGAATAAAATCTCTTACATAGCCGAGTGCAAACACATCTATTATATTATTCGAGAAAATAGCACTCCAAAGTAGAATTAATCCCACTACAGTAACTTTTGAGAATTCTTTTCGAAATGAATAAACCAAAATTGCCGGGAATATTACCAAATTAATAATGGCATAAACTATATATTGGTATAAATGGTTAATTTCATTTCTAAGGAAATAGAGACTAATGACATTCGGAATAATTACAATGCCGGCAGAATTTTCAAGATATTTTTGGGCTAATATTTTTGTAATCTGATCGACAACAACCAACGATACAAATAATATCGCAAGCTTCTTTATTAGTCCGGCGTTTTCGGAAATTATTTTGTTCATTCTATCAAAGTCGATTATTCAGCAAACTTTTTTGATTAGAATAACAAATCCGAATAAAAGCGAATCGGATTTTTTCTAAACACCGGAAATATAGTAGATATTTTAATTCAATGTTTGATCCGGCAACTACCTATTTTTGGCCAAATCTATTAACGCATCAAGCGCCCTTGGATCATCAGAGTTTCCTAGACTCCAGATAGCACTTTTGCGGATAGAAAGGTTAGGATGGGTTTTAGCAATTTTAATTAGATAAGGAATAGCATCGCTGGAGCTGTTTGCGAGTGCATAAACTGCGTGTTTCTTTATTTCAATATCCGGATCATCTTCGACAATATTTTTCAACGTCTCTTCGGCTTTTTTTACTGCTTTGTTTCCGAGCCCGTATACGGCTTGCTTTCGTAATTCGCTTTCGCCATTTTGTTTTGCAATATTAATTAGTTCATCTAATGAACCGGGCAAATCCATAAAGCCCAGTGACATAACAGCTTTCTTTCTCATCTCAAGAGAAGGATCGTTTTTAATAACATTTTTTAATCCGGCAAATGCTTCTTGGTTGTTTTGAAACCCAAGCCAGAAAATCGTGTTTTCCCGCAATTCATTGTCCGCTTTGCTATTAATTACGCTTATTAAAAATTTAGTCGTCGCAGATAGATTTGTATGAATGCCAATACCGGCAATTAATTTTTTATTCA
>CAZRIQ010000571.1:0-1787 GCA_964600175.1 uncultured Melioribacter sp.
TCCGCTTTAATCTCGAACGGAATTCCCTTTATTGTGTTTTTGACAAGAGACTTTCTCAACGCAACGAGGCATTCAAAGTAAAACATTTCTTCAAACTTCAACCTGTTCCATGCTTTCTGAAGCGACTCTTGATCTTTCGGGAAATGTATGTTCTTTATTGTCTCGATTAAACCGGGAAGGTTTTTCTCTATAATGATGTAATCCGGTAATGTCTCTTCCAGTTTGTGGGCATAGTTTTCTACGGCGTTGTGAATAATTCTGCGCAGACTGAAATCACCGAGATTTTTATCTCTGAGTTCCTTTGGGACGGTATAGAAGGGAATTATTTTCCCGGTATGAAGAAATTCGTCGTTCTCGTTTTTACCGAGTCTGTCAAAGTCCGGGTGGGTAAACTGCAAGTTTCCATATCTTGTAAGTACAGGCTTTGCCGAGATCGCGTAAACCTCACCTTTATTAAAAATTTCTTTGAAGTATTTTATTCCCTGGAACCAGACACACTCGTAAAAACCGGCTTTGTCTCTAAATTTAACTTTGAAGATTTGTTTCTTCCCGAAACGGATCGCTTCCTTGTTGACTACCTCTCCCAGTATAGTTACCTCACCGGTATAACCGTCAATTACATATTGATGGACTTTAACGCTGTTTAGAATTGTCGATCTGTCGAGATGTTTATAGGGGAAATAGAAAAGCAAATCCCGCACTGTTTCGATTCCAATCTTGAGAAAAGATTCGGCTCTTTTTGGTCCGACGGATTTCAAGTACTGAACCGATGTGGAAGGTTCTGCAGGCATAAGTGAATTTAAGTTTTAATTAGTGGTAATATAATAAATAAAAGGGAAGTGGTGAATACTATGATAAACCTAAATATAGGGGTCAAGTTTGTTTGTGAAAATATAGTAATCTTGACCCCCATTGGAAACTATTTGATAAGCAGCATTTTCTTCGTGATGGAATTTTTAGGTGTCGTTAAAGTGTAGAAGTATATTCCGCTTGGTAAGTTTTGAGCGTTAAATTCAACTTCGTGGTTTCCCTTCTCAAGAAAACCGTCAGCCAATACTGAAACTTCACGACCAAGTATGTCGTATACTTTTAGTTTGACAGACATTTTATCCGGCAGTGAAAAGCTAATTCTTGTTGTTGGATTGAATGGGTTAGGATAATTATCAAATAATAACAAATCTGTTGAAACCGCATTACCGGTATTTTGCAATATTTGCTCTTTGTACACATCTATTTTATAGTATTCTTCGTCTCCCAGTATTCTATGAGCTTCTATTGATCCTATGGATTCGGGAAACTGCCCATCTAATTCATTTGACAATGCCCGCGCACTTTTATTGTCATTCAATTCAAAGTAGTAATAGACAAACTTGTCGAACAAAGCAAGCTCTACTACGCTCTCACCTTTGTATGCATCTATTACTTCGTCTATTTGCTTGAGTCTGTTTTCTTTATCTATATCCGATAATATTAATCCAGCCATTGCATACAAATCTTTCTTACTCTTTTTGTTGAATATAGATTTGTAGATATCCGTCTTAGCCGTCAGTTCATTTTCTGTATATGTTTCTTTCAGCAGATTTAACGCGTTGTATGAGACACTGTATTCCGGGTAATTATTAATAAGGTTTAAACATACTGTTCTTGCTTCCGCCAAATTACTCGAAGCTACTAATTTGTATGCCTTATCAAGTTCAGCGAGCATCGGGATATCTTGTGAGGAATCTACAAATTCTCCGCTTGTTTTACTTAAAGGCGGCATATAAAAAGTAGCTGCAGTTGTACGA
>CAZRIQ010000572.1:0-1784 GCA_964600175.1 uncultured Melioribacter sp.
GTTCGGAAGTAGCTCTCTTTTCGCTGGATAAAAAAAACGTTAGAGAGTTTCTTAAATCCAATAAATTAGTTGGTAAATATATTTACAGTCTTCTTGAATACCCTAGAAGACTCCTCGTTACAATCCTTCTTGGAAATACAATTGTAAACGTTGCAGCTTCGGTTATAACCGTTACAATTGCAATCGATTCAGCAAAGATATTTAACATTTCTCGGGGAATTGCGATATTTATTCAGATTATAACTCTCACCGTACTTATTCTCTTAATAGGGGAACTAACACCAAAAGTTTGGGCAACAAGGTACCCATTGAAGTTTTCAAAAATTGTAGCTGTTCCTCTTTATTGGTTGAGTGTTTTATTTTACCCGGTGGCAAAGATTCTTACCGATTCACTTCGCTTACTCGTTTCGAAAATAGACTTTGATAAATCAAATTCAGCCTTGCAAATGAAAGATATTCCCGAGTTGGCTAATCTTGGCATTGAAAGGGGAACGATTAAAAAAGGGGAACATGAACTTATTCATGGTTTGGTTGAGTTCAAAACTGCAACAGCACATGAAGTAATGACCCCACGTGTCGATATAACTTCTGCATCTATTGAAACTTCTTTCGATGAGTTGATGCAGATTATTACGGAATCCGGTCATAGCAGAATTCCGCTTTATGAAGAAAACCTAGATAAAATTATTGGAATTATATATGCTAAAGACTTGCTTCCTTATCTAAAAAATTCGGAATTGAAGAAGAATTTTTCGATCATGAATATTTATCGTGAAGCGATATTTGTCCCGGAAAGTAAGTTGATAAGCGAACTCCTACATGAATTCCAGGAAAAAAATATGCATCTTGGAATTGTTGTTGATGAATACGGCGGTACCGCCGGGTTGATTTCCCTGGAAGATGTATTGGAAGAAATTGTAGGTGAAATAAGAGATGAATCCGATAAAGAAGAAAACGAGATAACAAAGTTATCTGAAGGTAATTATCTTGTGCTTGGTAAAATAGGAATAGATCAGCTTAATGAACTTCTGCAAGATAATTTTTCTTCGGAAAACGATGATTACGATACAATCGGCGGATTTATATTTACTCATGCAGGCAACATACCGCAGGCAGGATTCAATTTTTCATTGCATGGATTTAAGTTTACGGTAAAAGAAGTGATCAATAAAAGAATTAACAAGGTTTTAATAGAGAAAATCGTGTCTGAGCAGAACTAATCATGAAAAAGGGATGTTTCATTTCCGGTATTGCTTTTATTACTGTTGCTATTGGAGCAGGTTCATATATAATTAAAAAATATGGAACGGATTTTATGAGTTTCGGAAAAGAAAAAGTTGTTAACGCTGCAGTTGAAGACTTCGGAAATTACTTGAATAAAAAGGTGGATTATTCTCCGCAACGCGATTCGTTAATAGCAATTGTTATAAAATATAGAGATAAATTAAAAATCGATGGCTTCAAAAATTCTATGGATGACTTTAAAAACTTCATGAAGAAAGCAAAATATATAGTCTCGGATAACATAATAGAATCAAGTGAAATAATTGAATTAAAAGAAATGGCATCAAAAAAATGAAAGAAGAAAGAAAAACCGAAATCAAAGTTGGAATAACCGTTCTTGTTGGACTGATAATCTTTGTTTGGATTTTCGGATGGGCGAAAAATATTTCAATCAGTTCTGAAAGAAAAGATTTAACAATTAGGTTTGACTCCGTTGCCGGTTTGGAAAACGGCGACGTGGTTTCAGTTAATGGTGTTAGGAATGGTTTTGTAGACGGTAT
>CAZRIQ010000573.1:0-1772 GCA_964600175.1 uncultured Melioribacter sp.
AGAATATGTCGAGTGTACAAAAATTTTGGATGAACAGGAAACAATTAAAGCGTTTGAAATAAACGTTTCTTGTCCCAATGTAAAAGAAGGTGGACTTGAATTTGGAAATGATGTTAATGCGGTTGGAAGAATAACTGAAAAAGTTAGAGCAGTTACTGAGAAACCGATGATCATAAAGCTGTCACCCAACGTATCAAGAATTTCGGAATTTGCAAAAGTAGTTAAGACTGAAGGCGGCGATGCAGTCTCTGCAATTAATACTTTAGTCGGGACATCATTTAATATTTGGAACCGCAAACCTAAAATTCATAATATAACTGGTGGGCTTTCAGGACCGGCTATAAAACCGGTAGCACTTGCAAAGGTTTTGGAGATAAGTATGAATGTCGGCATCCCGATAATTGGAATCGGCGGAATAATGAACTGGATGGATGCGGCAGAATTTATGATTTGCGGCGCTTCGGCATTCCAGATTGGAACAGTTAACTTCATTAATCCTAATGCCGGTTTAGAAATATTAGACGGCTTGATTGAATATTGTAAAAAAATGTCTGTAAATAAAATATCTGATTTAACAGCTTCGTATCAAATCTAAAATGGATTACAACTCGGCAATTCAAAAACTTTTTTCTCTTCATCAATTTGGTATTAAGTTAGGTTTGGAAAATATTACCGAACTCTGTGATTACATTGGCGATCCGCAGAAAGGTATAAAATGTTTTCACATTGCCGGTTCGAACGGGAAGGGAAGTACCGCATCTTTTCTTGCAAGCATTTTAACTGAGCTTGGTTTTAAAGTCGGGCTTTATACTTCTCCTCATTTTGTAAAGTTCAATGAAAGGATAAGAATAAACGGGAAAGAAATTGAAGATGGGTACGTTGTAAATTTTATAAATGAGTTGGACTCATATATAGATTCGAAAGCCCCTACGTTTTTTGAATTAACAACTGCGTTGGCATTTAAATATTTTTATGATAATAAAGTCGACTACGCCGTAATCGAAACCGGGCTTGGCGGCAGACTCGATGCAACGAATATCTTAAATCCACTGATGTCAATTATAACTTCGATAAGTTTTGAGCATACAAATATTTTAGGTGATACGGTGGAAAAGATTGCAGTGGAAAAAGCCGGAATCATTAAAGGAGGCAAACCGGTGATTATTGGAATGATGCCGCTTGAAGCTGAATCTGTAATTAGAGAAACTGCAAAAGAAAGAAATTGTAAGTTTATTTCATTTAAAGAATCGTTAATCGACAATAGTGATTCAATAATTATCATAAGTGACTCGATACGTTATAACGTTTACCAGACTCCGTTAAAAGGAAAGCATCAATTGATAAATGCCGGGTTGGCAGTCAAAACGGTAAAGGAACAATTCCCGAATGCCGATAGTATCAAGATTTTTCGTGGAATAAGAAACGTCATTAAAAATTCGGGAATACAGGGACGGTATGAAGTTGTAAGTCAATCACCTAAAATTATTTTTGACTCGGCTCATAACCCGGAAGGAATAAGGGTTTTCTTAGAAGAATTCAATAAAGAGAAAAATAATTACACGAAAAAGTCGCTCATTTTTGGAGTGATGAAGGACAAGAATATAGCGGAAATGATTGGTGAACTTTCAAAATCTTTCGATGAGATATATGTGACTTCAGTTGATTATGAAAGAGCGGCTTCTGTAGAGACATTGCTGAAGATGGGGGAGAAACTAAATATAAGATTGGGGGTAGTTGAGCGACCGGAAAATTTTATAGTGGATTTCTCGAAG
>CAZRIQ010000574.1:0-1770 GCA_964600175.1 uncultured Melioribacter sp.
TATCAGGTGATATGGATATTGATGGTTTAAGAATTGCAACTGAATGGTCTCAAGCTCCACTTCCTGTTGAACTCACCTCTTTCTCCGGCATCTTCTTGGACTCAAAAGTGGAATTGAATTGGGAAACGGCAACGGAAGTTAACAACTATGGTTTCGATGTAGAGCGATTCGCTGAATCGCTCATTGATCGAAACGGCGTTTCAACCTACAATTGGGAAACGCTTGGTTTTGTGCCGGGTCATGGTAACAGCAGTTCGCCAAAATATTATTCATTTACAGACGAGAATCCTCCGTTAGGAAATGTTTCATATCGATTAAAACAGATTGATAATGACGGAACGTTTGAATATTCCGACGTTCTTAAGGTAACAACGAAAGGTTCATCAAAAGCAAAGTTGATGCAGAATTCACCCAACCCATTTAATCCTTCTACAACAATAAAATTTTATATACCTATAGCCTCGGATGTGAAATTAAAAGTTCATGATGTACTTGGTAGGGAAATAAAAACATTAATTGACAGACAAATGCCTGCGGGGTATCATTTAATTTATTGGAACGGCAAAGATAATTACGGAAAAAATGCCGCAAGCGGTATTTATCTGTACAAGTTAACAACTGCTAATTTTTCGGAAACGAAGAAGATGTTAATGGTAAAATAACGAAGAGTGCATGGCAGCATGATTGGATGATTGAGTGATTGGGAATACGAACATGCATCCGTGCCCCCATGCTGTTTTTCAATCTTTAGACTATGCTGAAAATTCTATCTTTTTGTGATATAACTTGAATGTTCATGAAATGAATTTCTTTTCTCTATTTTCCGCTTGCGGTTCTTGCCTATTGCCTGTAAGTTGAATATGTAAATAGAAGTTTATTATTCATTTTTATATTCAATGCGGTTTCTTTCAGAGCTACAGAAAATAAATTCTTCAAACAAATCCCTCTTAAGGCAATCAATTATATTAACTTTTTTAATATTTATTCCGGTCGGGATAACCTCTGTACCGGGATTAATGTACTCTCAAAAGGAGTCGTTTAATTAAGTATAACTAATCACAAAACTAGTTAGTGGAGATAATATGTCAGACGTTGTAAAAGAATTAATGGCTCAAGTAAAAG
Source organism: uncultured Melioribacter sp. (assembly GCA_964600175.1). GTDB lineage: Bacteria > Bacteroidota > Ignavibacteria > Ignavibacteriales > Melioribacteraceae > Pyranulibacter. The sequence continues at coordinate 1,123 of CAZRIQ010000574.1, forward strand.
CAAAAAACCCGAGCGAACCGGAATTTCATCAAGCGGTTTATGAAGTGGTTTCTTCCTTGGTTTTGGTTCTCGACCGTCACCCGGAATACCGTGCGGCAAAAATTCTCGAAAGAATAATTGAACCCGAACGTGTTTTAATGTTCAGAGTTCCGTGGGTCAATGATCAAGGCGAAGTTCAAATAAACAGGGGTTTCCGTATCGAGATGAACAGTGCAATTGGTCCTTATAAAGGCGGATTGCGTTTTCATCCTTCTGTTAATCTCGGCATTTTGAAATTCCTTGCTTTCGAACAAGTATTTAAAAATAGTTTAACTACACTTCCAATGGGCGGCGGCAAAGGCGGTTCCGATTTTGACCCAAAGGGTAAAAGCGACGGCGAAGTTATGAGATTCTGCCAGAGCTTTATGAGTGAACTTTTCCGTCATATCGGATCTAATACTGATGTCCCGGCGGGCGACATTGGTGTAGGCGGAAGAGAAATTGGCTTCTTGTTCGGCCAATATAAAAAGTTAAGAAACGAATTTACCGGCGTATTAACCGGCAAAGGTTTGAATTGGGGCGGTTCGTTAATTCGTCCCGAAGCTACCGGTTATGGTGCTGTTTACTTTGCATCTGAAATGCTTGGAACTAAAGGAGAAACCCTCGAAG
>CAZRIQ010000575.1:0-1770 GCA_964600175.1 uncultured Melioribacter sp.
GACGAGATCGAGCGAAAAGTTTGTGGTCAAGGCCGGAGGTAGAAAAGGCTCGGAGGTGTACTGAAGTACATCGAGAACCTTTTTTGCCGACAACACAGATCCACAGACTTTGCAGCCGGTCGTAGTTGAAAGAAGTTTTGAGATGGGTTCTTACTCACCGGTTGTGCGAGGAGGTGCTTTGTGTACGTTCTGACCCGAATCCTGGAAGCCCCTCCGCGCACATTTTTACAAACATTATTTGTCATCCCGACCGTAGTGGAGGGATCCATTTGAATTTGTCATTCCTGTGAAAAAGTCCCAAAAGGGACACCTCACGGCGGAATCTAGAGTTAGCTGCTACGAAGCACCAAAATCGTAGCATATTCCTTACAAAGTGCAAACTATTTTCATTATGAACAACAAAACGTGAATTTAAGTATAAGTTTACCAGAAAAAGTATAGATTTCACACCGAGATGTCGACAAATATGGTATAATAAAAAACAACCTGGATTTTTTTGGGGTCACGCGGGATGAGCAAAGCATTATATACAATTGGATATGAAGGAACTCATATTGACTACTTTATAGACAATTTACATGAAAATAATATTCAATGCATCATCGATGTTCGTGCTCTTCCATTATCGAGAAAAACAGGATTTTCCAAAACGCAATTATCTCAAAGACTTCATTCTGCAGAAATTCAATATATCCATCTTGGTGTGCTAGGCACTCCAAAAGATATCCGTGAAGAGTTAAAGCTGACTCGTGACTACTCGACCTTTTTCAAAAAAATGGACACATATCTCTCTAATAAACAAGAAGCGATTGAAGTTGCATATGACCATGTTATGAATAGTACATGTTGTCTGATGTGCTTTGAAAAATTTGCGGCACAATGTCACCGCAAACTGGTCGCAGAGAAAATCAAGGCTACAAATGGAAATGGCCTTCAAATAAAACATATCTGACTTTATGCTCGGATAAAAATGGCTAAACTCATAACGAAAGATATTCTAATTACTGTCAAAGCCTATCCGAATCCGAGCAAAAAATATGGAGAAACAGTTTGTTGTGCCGGTATAGATATGGACACACTTCAGTGGATACGTTTGTACCCTATACCTTACAGAGATTTAGACGAATCACAGAAATTCAAAAAATATACTATCATAAGAGTTAAGTGCAGAAAAGCCAGCGATGATCATAGATTAGAGAGCTTCAAAGTTGATTCGGATAGCATAGAGAAATTATCCTACCTTGATACAAAAAGGAAAAGCGGGTGGGAAGATAGAAAGAAGATCGTTTTACCAACGATTTCAACTTCATTTTGTAGTATATTACAAGATATAAAAAATTATAAATCGTTGGGCACTTTTAAACCATGCAATATAGAATTCTTTTGGAAAAAGGCTTCTTTAGAAGCCGAAGCTAAACGTGAGGCCTGTTATGCACAGCTTACCTTTTTTGATGCCAAGAAAGAAGCAATAGAACAAATACCTTTCGATTTCTACTATCAATTCAAATGCCATAGCAGTATGGAATGTCCCGGTCATAAATTGCCAATAATAGATTGGGAGATCGGACAAGCTTATAGAAAATGGCGATATGAATATAAAACCAAAGAAGAATTGCTTAAAAATATAAAGAAGCGATGGTTAGATAGAATATGTTCAGATAAAAATGATGTCTACTTTTACGTAGGAAATATGAAACAATTCCATAACCAATTTATGGTCTTAGGTGTTTTTTATCCGCCAAAATAGCAAATTAAATATCTTTATTTTCT
>CAZRIQ010000576.1:0-1769 GCA_964600175.1 uncultured Melioribacter sp.
AATTATGGACAGACGTTCGGTGCTTTGACCGCTCGTTCTTCTACATTTTTGAAATACTTTTTCTGAAACCACATCGATACATTTACCAAACTAATCAATACCGGCACTTCGACGAGCGGACCGATTACGGCAGCGAAAGCCTCGCCGCTGTTTATTCCGAATACCGATACTGCCACTGCAATTGCCAACTCAAAATTGTTGCTCGCCGCAGTAAATGAAAGTGTGGCGGTTTTTGAATAGTCCGCGCCGATCTTTCTTCCCATGTAGAATGAGACGAGAAACATTATCACAAAATAAAACAGAAGCGGGATTGCAATCCTGACTACATCGAGCGGAATCTTTACGATGTATTCACCTTTAAGTGAAAACATTACGATGATAGTGAACAGCAAGGCAATAAGTGTTATCGGGCTTATTTTGGGAATAAACTTTGTTTGGTACCATTCTTTGTTTTTCAGTTTTATCAATGTGAAGCGCGTAATAATTCCGGCTATGAAAGGAATGCCAAGATAAATTAATACGCTTTCCGCAATCTGCCCGATTGTGATGTCAACCTTGAATGATTGTAAACCGAGCCAGCGGGGGAATACAGTCAAGAACAAATAGGCGTAAATTGAAAAGAAGAGTACTTGAAAAATTGAGTTGAATGCAACCAAACCGGCGGCATATTCCGAATCGCCTTTTGCAAGTTCGTTCCAAACAATAACCATCGCAATACATCTTGCCAACCCGATCATTATTAATCCGGCCATATATTCCGGGTAGTCATGCAGAAAAATAATTGCAAGAAAAAACATCAGTATCGGTCCAATAATCCAGTTCTGGACCAAGGAAAGAGCAAGGATTTTCAAATTCTTGAATACATCCCCGAGCTCTTCATACTTTACCTTTGCAAGCGGTGGGTACATCATCAAAATTAATCCGATTGCTATCGGAATATTGGTTGTCCCGGATTGAAATAAATTCCAAAACTTTACGATTCCAGGGAAGAGATATCCTGAAAAAACACCGATGAACATTGCAAGAAAAATCCACAATGTTAAATAACGGTCTAAGAACGAAAGCCGTCTGGTAATTGAACTCATTTGATTTTCACTTTCGTTAATTATTGGTTTGCCGGTTCATTCACCAGCCAATGTGTTAATGTTGATTTAGTCGGCAGCCTCCCGCTAAGTACAACTTTCCCATTAACAACCAATCCGGGCGTACTCATTATTCCATAACTCACTATGTCTTTGAAATCTGTTACCTTTTCTATCTCGGCATCAATATTGTTTTCAGAAATAACTTCGCGGCAGAGCTTTTCCAGGCTTAAACAATTTGTACATCCGGAACCAAGCACTTTAATATTCAGCATTTTCTTAACTCCCTAAATTTTCTTTGTAGAATTTGTAAAACTCGTTTTTTATTTCATCCCGGATTCTTTTAAACTCCGATAAAATTTCTTCTTCTGTTCCGGTAGCTTCAGCCGGATCTTCAAAACCGATGTGCAGCTGCTTTTTAACTTTTCCGATAAAAACGGGACATGTTTCCTTTGCGTTATCACAAACGGTAACAACAAAATCAAACGGTTCTCCAAGAAATTGGTCGACTTTCTTTGGATAGTTTTTCGAAAGTTCTATGCCGACCTCTTTCATTACTTGTATTGCTTTCGGATGAACCTGGGTTGATGGATTTGTTCCTGCAGAATATACTTCCAATTGTGAATCAAAGGATTTCAAAAATCCTTCCGCTATTTGACTTCGGCAGCTATTGCCTCCGTGTACGCT
>CAZRIQ010000577.1:0-1764 GCA_964600175.1 uncultured Melioribacter sp.
ATAAGCAAACGGCGGATTGCATGCACCGAGTATCTTGTACTTTCTGAAATCAACGTCCAACTTCTTTTTCAAAGTTTCCTTAACATCGATTTCGGTGAGCACTCCGAATCCTTCTTTCTTTAATTCGTCAGTTACTTTTGAAATTGCTTCATCAAATCCGTAGTCAACAACTTTTGTATTGTAGTACGACATTGCTCTTTCTCCATTTTTTAATTCGTTAGATGCCTTTCAATACACAACGATTCATTAAAGAAAATAAAAATAGATACACGCAGTTATTACGACAACCCCGATTAAATTGATTATAAATCCCGGTTTTGCCATGTCTAAAACTCGTAATCTCTGGCTTCCGAATACAATTGCATTTGGAGGTGTTGCAACCGGCATCATAAAAGCCATCGAGCATGAAAAAGTTGCCGGTATCATCAATAAAAATGGATTTATATTCAACTCAAGCGCAAGCGATGCAAGAACCGGCAGTACAATCTGTGCTGTCGCAGTATTGGAAGTCAACTCGGTTAGAAATGTAATTATCAAACAGATCGAGGCGATGACAAAAATGAGAGGGAAATCTTTCAACCCGGAGAACTGATTGCCGATAAGTTCAGATAAGCCGCTTTTAACAAATCCGTCAGCCAATGCAAATCCGCCGCCGAAAAGCAGAATGATTTCCCACGGAATTTTTCTTATTGCAGATGAATCGAGTAAAAACAGTTCTTCCCTTTCCTTGCTTTTTACTGGAATGAGAAACAAAATCAATCCCATTGTTATTGCAACGCTGCCGTCGTCGATCAATTTACTCTTTGGAAAAATCTGAGACCAGCCGGGAACTTTTACAAACCCGAGATCAAGTTGAACTCTAAAAATCCACAGTAAGGAGGTCAGTACGAAAACAAAAGCTATCGCTTTTTCTTCAAAGCTCATTCCTCCAAGTTTCTTTTTCTCCGACTTTATGATCTCACTGTCAACACTCAGGCTTTTATCCGACCTGTAAACAACTTGTGTGATCAGAAACCACACTATAATCAACATTACTAACGCAAGCGGAACTCCAAACTTCATCCAATCCCCGAATAAAATTTGTTTGTCTTGCGGAAAAGTGATAGCATAAATTCTTTGAAATACCAGGTTAGGCGGCGTCCCGATTAAAGTAGCAACACCACCTATTGAGCAGGAATATGCGATGCCGAGCATAAGTGCAATTGAAAATTTCTTTGTCTTATCTGCACCGAACTCATCTTCCAACTTATACAGAATTGCTAGACCTATCGGAAGAATCATAACGGCGGTTGCTGTGTTGGAAATCCACATTGAAATAAATCCACCCGCTGCCATAAAACCCATTACAATCTTTGCAGGACTTTTGCCAAAAACCGAAATCAAATTCAGCGCAATGCGTTTATGAAGATTCCATTTTTCCATAGCAATTGCGATAATGAAGCCGCCCATAAACAGAAAAATCGTGGAATTCATGTACGCTTTTGCCGTTTGTTCGGCACTCAACAAACCAAGAAAAGGAAATAAAACTAACGGAACAAGCGCTGTAGACGCAAGAGGAATTGCCTCGGTGATCCACCAAACGGACATTAACACTGCAACCGAAGCTACCAGTTTTGCACCCTGATGTGCTTCACCGAAATCAACAAATAGTGAAAATAAAATGCACGCCAAAATTCCTAAGAAGAGTCCGGTAGACTTAATGTGCTTAGTCTTCAGGTTTACTCTTTTCAGTATACCCATGAGGAGCCCAAAAAATATTTATTT
>CAZRIQ010000578.1:0-1762 GCA_964600175.1 uncultured Melioribacter sp.
CTCTCGATACATACATTGAAAATGCAATAAAAGACTGGCAAATGCCGGGCTTTGCCGTTGCAATAGTAAAAGACGATTCGGTTGTTTTTTCCAAAGGTTACGGTGTACGTGAGACCGGGAAAGACGAACCGGTAGATGAAAATACATTATTCGTAATCGCCTCTTGCAGCAAAGCTTTTACCACAGCAGCTCTTTCAATTCTGGTCGACGAAGGAAAAATAAATTGGGACGACCCGGTTACAAAGTACCTGCCGGACTTTCAAATGTACGATCCGTGGGTAACAAAGGAAATCAACATTCGCGACCTGTTAACACACCGTAGCGGACTTGCAACTTTCAGCGGTGATTTTCTCTGGATCAGTTCTACTTATTCAAGAGAGGATGTTATACACCAGCTCCGATACTTGAAACCAACTTCGAGTTTCAGAACAAAATACGGTTACCAAAATTTGATGTTTATTACAGCTGCAGAAATTATAAAAGCCGTAACAGACACTTCCTGGGGCGATTTTATTCAAGCACATATACTCAATAAAATCGGGATGACACACACGAACACAAGCTATGCACAATTCTACAAAGCAAGTGATGTTTCGAAAGGTCATTATTTGAAAGACGGAAAAATACATGTTTACAGCGAAACGCAGGGTGATAATGCCCAGGGCGCACTCGGTATTAATTCATGCATCGGCGATATGACTCATTGGATTAAACTACAGCTTGATAAAGGAAAATACGACGGAGAACAAATTTTCAGTACAGCCAGATCAAACGATATGTGGGCTAATCAATTCGCTTTCGGACGTTCTGATTACGGGCTTGGCTGGTTTATAAATTACTACAAGGGTAAGAGAATAATCTATCACGACGGCGGAATGCCAGGATACATTTCAAACGTAACTTTGGTACCGGAGGAAAATCTCGGATTCGTAATCTTCAGCAATATGGAAACGGCAATGGTTCCTGCTATCAAAAATAAAATACTCGATACATTTTTAGGGGGCGATCAGAAAGATTGGAATGAAATTTACCACGGGTACTGGAACAAACGTCTTGAAAGATACGCAAACGAACTAAAGCACAGGGAAGAAATAAGGAATAAGAACAGTGTCCCGTCGCTTCCGTTAAAAAGTTATTCCGGAACTTACAAAGACAAGATGTACGGCAAAGCGGAAGTTTCAATCAAGAACGACAGCTTGTATTTACAATTTATGCATACCCCGACTTTCCGGGGAGTTCTGCATCATTATCAATACGACACGTTTTATATCGATTGGGAAGATGAGTTTTTAACGCGCGGGTTTGTTAAGTTCGATCTAGATTTTAAAGGCGGCGTAAAACAAATGACATTTGAAGTTCCAAACTCACCGGATTTCATTTTTACGGAATTGCTGTTTGAGAAATTACCAAGCGAGAAAGAACAATGATGTGGAATACGCAAAGCTGAAAGCTATCAGCCTTCAGCAGTCAGCTTTCAGCATAAGATAAAATCACAACTTGTTACTGAGGTTTACAACTCCGGAGGAGTGAAACATTAGTAAGATCGAAGACCAAGAACAGAAAAAGCTCCGAAGGAGCGATACATGAAATCCAATAATATTGATAACAGCATCCAATTATATTCTAATAATTCATATTATCAATTAATAAAATTAATTTGATAAAATATTTTTTCGCAAACACATTGGAACCAAATAATTGGATATAATGTTAGAGTAAAAAAATTCGAGAGTCCTTGCCAGCTTTCTACCGATAAAGCCTA
>CAZRIQ010000579.1:0-1762 GCA_964600175.1 uncultured Melioribacter sp.
ATGATTGGCTGTAATTTTCCCCAAATTTAAAAAACTAAATCAATTGAAAGTAAATACCGTGTTAGACGTCTTAAAGTCAATAAGATAAATTTCTTTTCAGGCCAACTCCCGGCGGATATTCCCTCATGTTTTAGTCTGGTCGATTGACGGTATTATTATCTTCTAATTGAATTATTGTCAAGCAGTTACCAATCGTACAATCTGCTTGAAATCTGAATTATTTGTTCCGAATAAACTATGGAATGTTCAGAAAATACAGAGGAAAAAAATTATGGGAAAAAGTTGAGGATGAAAACGGTTCAGAATAAAGTTATAAATAAGCGAAAATCCTGTGTTCGGTTTCGCTGCGTTTACTGCGATTTCTCGGATTCCTTCGGAGGTTCCGCTTCGGACTTCTTATCCTGAGACTCTTTCGATTCCTTATTCTCTTTTTTCTCGCGTTGGATTGCGTCGTAAATTTCTCTACGATGAACCGGTATGTTCTTTGGTGCTGTGATACCTAATCGTACCTTATCACCTCTTACATCGACGATTATGATTTCCACATCATCGCCGATCATAATTGATTCATCTCTTTGTCTGCTGAGAACCAACATTGCTAACTCCTTTTGCCGGCTGGCCTTACTTTCGATTTAATACGAAAAAAACCAGCCTGCTGTTCGTCCTTAATTTTTTTAACATTCCTTTTTTAAAATCCGCACATCTTTAGTTAACTTCGTCCTGATAAAGATTTCAACAAACTATATTTCGGCTAATTCTGAGGTCGAAAACAACGATTTTTGTTTTTGTCGGATTAGTGAGAATCGATTATAAGACTATATACGTATAAGTACGTAAAATAGAATGACTTACATAGAAAAAAAGACGTAAAAAAAAGATGTTTCAAATTTCGAGGACAGCTCAATCCGGTTATTGTAGCTCGTGCTCTCGCCAATATTGATAACGAACGGTCATCCAGGAACCCCCGATCGCGCCTAATGTGCCAAAAACGACCATTTGTATGGGTAATATAGAAACAACCGAATTAGGGAAAAAAACTGCTGGCCAGAGTTCGACAAGATAGTCCAATTGGCTTGGTTTGGCATAAATCATTATTGCAAAAGCAGTTACCAAAGAACTCCCGACAATCGGCCATATATAACCAACTTCAAGGTATCTTTTAACTATGAAGGCCGCGATACCAAAAGAAATAAATACTGCAAATATTATCTGTCCAACTGCCGGTTGGCCCATAACCGAACCAAATCTGTTATCAGACAATACAACATCCTGAGCAAGTATTTTAATGCAGAACTGGGCCAATAAAACTACAACGACCAAAGCAATTATCGGATTTAGGTACTTATTCTTACTTGGTTTCTTTGGTTCTTTGATTTCCTGATATTTGCGACCGGGGCGTATTCTGTAACCTAATGTTACCCCGGCAAAACCAACAAACACTACAATAAGCCAGAAAAACGGTTCTAATCTAAATGCCGTAAAAAGCGTCTGGCGTTGTTCGAGAGTCGGATGGAACTGCACAAGAGCAGCCACACTACCCGCTCTTACAGCCCAGACAGTTAATCCTAACGGTACCGCAAGAACGCCGATTTCACTACCATAGGGCCAGGTAACAAAATATGCAATTAAACCGGCAAGAAATGACATTATCAATAAAGTCACCGCTCCGTTAACACCCAAAGACTGGAAAAACAATGTTCCAAACGTGTCCGGCGGATTATCCCACGGCCAGGCCAAAATGCTCACAAAAACCACACCCACG
>CAZRIQ010000580.1:0-1761 GCA_964600175.1 uncultured Melioribacter sp.
TTCTGATGGCAGAGAACGGACAGCAGGCGTTATCTGTGATGCACGAACAATCTCCGCATCTTGTTCTGATGGATATGCAGATGCCGGTGATGGATGGCTATGAAGCGACACGGCAAGCGAAACAAAATCCGGCAATCATGTCCATACCGGTGATAGCTTTGACAGCCACGGATACGGACGAGGAACGCGCACACTGCAAACAAGCCGGTTGTGACGGATACATTCCGAAACCTGTTTCACAAGGACTGCTGTTCGAAACGATAAGTCGTTTTCTTGCTGAAGATAATGTGAATCAATCCGCGCAGTCATTATCCATGGATAGCTCGTGGATTCCTCAAATCGCCCAAGCACTAAAGGGTGAATACCTGCCACAACTGCACACCTTACTCTCCGAGAATAATCCCGATGAACTCCGTCGTTTTGGGCACACGATGAAAGGATTGGGGCTTCAATTTCAGTTGGAATCTCTCGCGGAATGGGGAGACAACTTCGAGCAAACCGCGGAAACCCTTTCTTCCGAAGCGCTGCTGCGACAAGCGGAGCAATTTGAAAGCATCGCCCATGCGATTCTGAATAAAACGGCCGCGGCGATCCACGAATCATAAGGGTAAACTGAGAGAAAAGAGCCACTTGACAAAGTCTGAGAAAATACCTATCTTAGCAAGATTAATATAGGAAAATTGTCTCGTGGCATCAGCAAAGACTCAAGCGCGCACAACTTCCAAGAGCCAAAAAAAGAAAGACGCTGCTTCCTTCCGGTTACCCTTCACCCGCAGGAATTATATAGGATTGAGTGTTGGGATTTTGGTCATCTTTCTTGGTTTTCTCTGTCTGGCCCAGCCGCCGGTAGAAGGATTCGTTTCGGTGACCTTGGCGCCCATTCTTTTGGTTTTAGGTTACTGCGTCATCATCCCCATCGCAATTTTCTTAAAAGAGCCCAAGGCGAAAACCAGCCGGGAATAGGGCGGTTGTCTGCAGGAGTCTCGAACCAGCCGTTCGGGCGATTAGCTCAGTTGGTCCAGAGCGCCTGCTTTACACGCAGGATGTCGGCGGTTCGAATCCGTCATCGCCCACAAACCTTTAAAATACAATGATTTTCAACGCGGGGTCGTAGTTCAGCTTGGTTAGAACGCCAGCCTGTCACGTTGGAGGTCGCGGGTTCGAGCCCCGTCGGCCCCGCTAAAAAGCCCTTGTTAAGTTCATACTTGACAAGGGTTTTTTAATTATCAAACGTTAAACACCTATATATATTATGTTTGACTGTAATTATCTATAGCCGTTCTCATAGGTAGGTGGCTATCGTAATGGGTTGAAGCCCATTGCCTTTCATGTCGGGCAAGGGATTTCGACCCTTTTTGATTCTATCATTATGCCAACTTACTTTCGGGAATGATTAGAGAAGACAGCAAGATATGTTGAGAATGCAGAATGTAACGGACGCATTTGTACAGGCAAAACAGATAGCGCAGTGAGCAATTCGTTATCTTGTCAATTGACGGGCGAAATAAAAAGGGCATAATTTGTTTATGTATTGTCGTATAGTTAGCTGAACGTAACAATATGGATTCCAGCAGGCAAATATTAGCTCGTACGGCGCGATTTGTGATGTCATTATTCACTTTAGATGTTATATCACTTGAAGTCGCAAATTGACGTGCTGGGGTAGCATAGGCAATTATTAGAAAATATTGCGTTGAGTAATCCAACATGGCACAACAATTGCTTTTTTAGAAATATAAAAAAAATAACTAATAAATACTA
>CAZRIQ010000581.1:0-1745 GCA_964600175.1 uncultured Melioribacter sp.
GAGTATTTTCTTTTTCATTCTTACGTGTAACTTTCTCGGGTTGTTTCCCTACGGATCGACCGCGACAAGCAACATTGCCGTTACTGCTACACTTGCAACAATTTCGTTTTTAGTTATTCAAGGCGGCGGCATGATGAAGAACGGTGTTGTCGGTTATTTCAAAGGATTGGTTCCGCACGGTGTTCCGTTATGGTTGCTGCCGATAATGATTATAGTGGAGATACTCGGTTTGTTCACAAAACCTTTTGCGTTGGCTGTTCGTCTTTTTGCAAACATGACTGCCGGTCACACCGTAATCATGGCATTAATAGGATTGATATTTATTTTACATACATATTTTGTAGCGCCTGTATCGGTTTCATTTGCACTGTTTATTTATTTGCTCGAAATTTTAGTTGCTTTGATCCAGGCGTATATTTTTACGATGCTATCCTCGTTGTTTATCGGGATGGCGGTACATCAAGAACATTAATTAATTATTACTTAAATCACAGGAGGAAATAAATGGAATTCGCATTTTTAGCAGCCGGTATTGGAGCTGGGTTAACTGTTATTGGAGGCGCTCTCGGTATAGGTAAGTTGGCAAGTTCTGCAATGGATGCAAGCGGTCGTCAGCCCGAAGCTTTGGGAGATATCAGAACATCGATGATCATTGCTGCGGCTCTTATTGAAGGTATTGCTCTTTTTGCATTGGTTATCTGTATTCTCTTAGCTCTGAAGAGTTAGTAATTCTAATTAATTGGAAATCCAAATGTATATTTTCAATGTAATATCTTTACTGGCTTTTGTCGGCGGGGAAGAACATGTAGGTAGTCCGCTCGATATCAATCCCGGTGTGATTGTATGGACTACGGTCACGTTTATAATTTTATTTTTTGTTCTAAAAAAGTTCGCTTGGAAACCGATATTGACTTCTCTCGATGAGAGAGAAAAATTTATCAAGGATTCCTTGGAAGCTGCGGAGAAAGCCAAAGAGGAAGCTCAAAAGCTTATTGCCGAGAACAGGTCGAATCTTTCCTTGGCCGAGCAGGAAGCCCAGCGGATAATTGATGAAAGCCGTGGGAACGCCGAAAAACTTCGTCAGCGTATTCTTGAAGAAAGTAAGCAGCAGGCAAAGAAACTTGTTGATGACGCAACGACAGAAATTGAAAGAAAGAACCAAGAAGCTTTTATGAAATTGAAGGACCAGGTTGCGGAAATTGCCGTCAATGCGGCTGAGAAAATTATTCGTGAAAACCTCGATAAAGACAAACAGTTTAAGATAGTGCAAAAATATTTAGAAGATTTGCCGAAGAATTGATTATGGGTATTTTCAGGATAGCAAATAGATATGCCAATTCTTTAATGAAACTTGCCGATGAAAAGAATTCGTTAAAGACTATTTCCGACGATGCGGACGTAATTTATCTGTCGCTTAAAGGTTCAAAAGAACTTAGAGTAATTTTGAAAAACCCGGTTGTCAAACAAAGTGTTAAACTTAATATTCTTAATGATGTTTTCTCTAAAAAGGTAAGTAATGATTCGCTGAATTTCATAAAGTTCGTAGTCGAAAAGAATCGAGAGGAATTTTTGTATGATATCTTTGCGAGGTTTGTTCAGCTGAGGGATCAAAGACTTGGCATCCTTAATGCCAATGTTACATCGGGTATCGGTCTATCAGACAAACTTCAAAAAGAAGTTCATACTAAATTGGAGAAATTCACAAAGAAGAAAATTAAGGTCGAATATAAAGTGAATGATGATTT
>CAZRIQ010000582.1:0-1744 GCA_964600175.1 uncultured Melioribacter sp.
TTCCATTTCTGCATGTTCAAAGAAAGGATTTTTTTGTCGATCCAGGATTTTCTTTTTATCATAGATTAAAGGTGGTACCCAATAAGGATTGTCCTTGTAAATCTTCCATGCGAATTTGATGAAGTCTGATAATTCTTTTTTCGATTGAACGGTTTTGATTGTTACATCCGGCATTTTAATACTCCTCTATAAATTAAAAAAGCATACCCCGTATTCTAAAAGGTATGCTTTGAAATTGTTTCAGCCTGACATTTAAATAAGACCTAACTCTGAACCGACTTTCTTAAATGTGTCGACTATATAATCGAGATGTTCATCTTCGTGCGACGCCATATAACTTGTACGCATCATTTGTCTACCGGGAGGAACTCCGGGAGAAATAAACACGTTAACAAAAACACCCGCGTCATAAAGTTTACGCCACATCTGAAATGCAATATTATCGTCTCCGACAATTACCGGGACAATTGCAGTTCTGCTTTGAATAATATTAAATCCAGCAGCAGTCAATTCGGTTCTTACTTTGTCGGCATTTCTTATAAGCCTTTTAACTAGATCGGGATTTTCCTCAAGCAGTTCTAATGCAGCCAATGCGCCGGCAACAGCAGCCGGTGTAGGAGATGCGCTGAAGATCAGAGCGGAGGAATGATGTTTTAGGTAATCGATCACTTTTGCCTTTGAAGCCACAAAGCCGCCCAACGAAGCAAACGTTTTTGAGAATGTTCCCATTGTCATATCGACTTCGTTTTCAAGATTAAACTCACTTGCGGTTCCGCGTCCTCCTTTCCCTATAACACCTACTGCATGTGCATCGTCTATTAATGTTCTTGCATTATATTGCTTGGCAAGTTCGACCAATCTAGGAAGATCAACAATTTCTCCGCCGGTACTGAAAACACCATCGCTTACAATTAATTTGGGAGCGTCTTTAGGTAATTTTTCCAGAACTCTTTCAAGGTCTTTTGTGTCGTTGTGTTTGTATCTAACAAGTTCGGCTGTAGCACCGCGTGCCATCATTTGTCCGGCAACAATACAAGCATGGTTGTCGCGGTCGGATACAACATATTCACCTCTTGTGACTAAGGTAGGGATAATTCCCTGTGCAGTTTGGTAACCTGTACTGAAAAGAAGAACGGCTTCGCTACCAAAAAACTTTGCTAATTTCTCTTCCAATTCAATGTGAAGATCCAAAGTTCCGGTTAGATATCTTGAACCCGAACAGCCGGTACCATACTTTTCAACGGCTTTAATTGCGGCTTCTTTAACTCTGGGATGTGCCGTCAATCCAAGGTAATTGTTGGAGCCTGCCATAATAACTTTTCTACCTTCAATTTGAACGACGGGACCTTCATTTTCTTCGATGGGTCGGAAATATGGATAAAATCCCATAGCTTTTACTTCATCAGCTCTGGTGAAGTCGAAACACTTTTTGAATAAGTCCAATATAATCCTCCGGGAAAATTATCGAATAATCACTTTTTTGGTTATTTTTGCACCCGATACCGAATTCAAAATTTATTATATAATACTTACAAAACCAAATTTAACAATAACTTAATAATATGCACAACAAAATAGTTTCTGTAGTTACCGGGGCGTCGGGATTTGTGGGGAGTCACCTGGTCGATTATTTAATCGAGAAGGGGCATCATGTTAAATTTATATTGAGAAAAACGAGCACCCGGAGGTGGATTGAGAATAAACCGGTATAAATTTTTGATTGCGGATTATTTGATAAAGAATC
>CAZRIQ010000583.1:0-1742 GCA_964600175.1 uncultured Melioribacter sp.
AATGTTCCCCAAAGTGTTTCCATCCATGCAAGAACTTCGTCCAAACCCATCTCATCCGCCATTTCAAGCGGACCAGCTTTGAAATTATAACCCAGCTTCATTGCCGTATCAACATCTTTTGCCGAGGCAACTCCTTCAAGCACAATATACATCGCCTCATTCAACAAGGGTACAATTGCCCTGGTAGTAACAAACCCGGGGTATTCATAAACTTCAACCGGAGTTTTGCCAATCTTTTCAGCAAACTTTTTAATTATTTCAACGGTTTTATCGGAAGTATCGAGCGCACGGACAAGTTCAACCAAAGGTACTTTCGGAACCGGGTTCAAAAAGTGCATCCCGATTATCCTGTCTTTCCTTTTAGTTGCTTCCGCAATTTTAGTCAGACTTAATGTTGAAGTATTTGAAATAAATATAGTATCCGGACTGGCGATTTGATCGAGTTCCCTAAAAATCTTTTTCTTTAATTCCAGATTTTCATCTACCGCTTCAATTACCAAATCGCAATCGGGAATTTCGTTAGTATCGGTTGTCCACTTAATTCTTGTTAGAATGGATTTCATTTCGCTCTGCGTCATTCCCCAGCGGGAAATCTCCCTTTCCATTTCCAATTTTATTTCTTCTTGGGCTTTCGCAATATGTTCATCGTCCTTTTCAATAATAACAACATCAACTCCCGCTGTCGAAATTGTCTGGGCTATGCCCTGTCCCATCAATCCGCCGCCGATTATTGCAACATAATCGATGCGCTTATTATCCTCATTTTTTTGAACACCGTACAGAAGGTCTTCTAATTTTAACTTTTCATTTGCCATTATAATCTCGCTTCCTTTTAATTTTGGTCATTTTCCTCCCTAATTGGCAAAGATGACAAATTGTATACCACAAAGTTACTGCTAATGCAGGCAAAATTCGAAGGCTTAATAATCTTTTTTATTAAAAACAATAATACTACAGGAAAGAATAAGAATAATAAGGACAACAGAAACGTAGATAGGCTGGTAGGAATCGATGGGTTTACTAGACGCGATTTGACCGGTGAGAGTGCCCATGTCCGACGTTTGGGGAACTAAATAGTACAATCCTTCCATGATATACTTTAGAATTTTGCTGTCGAAGAAAGTCGCAATTTTTTCACGGTTGACCAGTAACGGAGAAAGAACAAAGAAGATTAGGTAAGAAAGCATCATGGCGAAGACGGAGCTTTGCGTAAGAACACCGATAAAAACTATAAGTGCGTACAAAACAGAAAACGCAAATGTAATCGAAAGAGCACTTGAAAGAAAAGCAATATCCCAGTTACCGAATTTGACAGCAGTTAAAAGCCAAATTCCCAAAACGAGGTAAAGTACATTTATAAAGACAACAACAATCCCACCGAAATATTTTCCAAGAAGTAACTGAGTTCTTGAGACGGGCTTCGATAGAAAAACATCTATGTTCCCTTTTTCAAGCAAATGGGGAATGAAACTCGAGACGGAAAATATTGAAAGGAACAATCCCCCGGCAAACAACGGCATTACAATAATAACTCTAAAGAAGTTGGATAATTGATATAACATATCTCCTTGAAAATTGTCACCTTTTAATTTCAAAGAACCGAACAGACTTTCTACATCTGTCGTAGCAAAGATTGCAAGGATAATTAAAAGCACAAAAGTGGAGATTATAAAAAACGCCACAAAATTTTTTCGAGCCAGGGCTTCGTGCATCGTCAAACGAATTATTGTAAGAATGTTTTT
>CAZRIQ010000584.1:0-1737 GCA_964600175.1 uncultured Melioribacter sp.
GCCGTTGACCTTGCCTTTATACCTGCCGACAACGGTAAATATATGGTCTTTCATTCTTTGAAGAAGAAGCTCGCGACTTGCCGGTTTTCCGGACTCATCCTGAAATACTCATGCCGGTGTTTGGCTGTGCCATATGAGGCAATGACCTACAATAAACATTTTATTCCGTTCGCCGAAGGCTACAAAACTATCTGCAGGCTCAAAATTAAATTTACCCGGTTGCGGGTTAACACTTCCCCACTTTAATAAATTCTCCGGGGAGATACTGTTAAATTGTTTTTCCACAAGCTGTGTTGCTTTAGGATCCTTTCCCATAACCTGGAAGTTATTTAATGCGGTTCCTATGTAAAAATAATTTTTGAAGGTTTCTTTAAGTGTAGGTTGTGCAATTAAAGAGCAACTACTCCAAATACAAATCACAAAGAATATTGATAGCAGCTTTAAAACCTTGTTTTCCCGTTCCATAACCAGCTCCTATAAAATGATTTCAAACAATAAAATTGAATTAACATTCATCAGAAAATAATAAAAAATATCGAGAATGATTTATGCAGAATATCCTTATAAAAGCTTTAAAACCGGCGTAAACAGAGTGGAGAATTCATCCCGGGATATATTAATTAGAGCAATATATTTTATTCACTCCTATTAAAAGTTAGAAAGAAAAAATCGAAAGAAGATACCAGTTTTTCTAAGAAAGATGTTTTGTGTTAAAATAAAAAAGCTCACCGTTCAAGTATCGGCTGGGCGGAAGTTATCTCTATTTTACCGAACGGTGAGCAAATTTAATTTGGCATATTTTTTAAATTGCCGTTTTTTTACAATAATTACAATCTAAACAATATACCGGCTTTGACCGGGATATAACCGGTACTCTCGCCTTTGGTAAATGCAATAAAGTATCTAGCTTCAATGAATATTCCGATTGTTTCACCTGCCGGTATATCCACACCAAAACCTGCAGAGGCAGAAAAAGCGTTTTCGGAGTCGGTCTTAACAGTCATTGTTACCGAATTGCTGCCCATGGTTGCTTTGACAATTACGTCCGAAGCAGAGAGATTGAAATACCCGGCATCAATAATTGCATAAGGATTTGCCGAACTTTGTGAAGAACTGAAATATGTTTTTAAGCCGCCGGATAAATTTAGACACGACGCAGTACCGCCGCTTATATTTACATTTACATTTGACGGTATTGTGCCGACACTTTTTAATATGTAGTCGTTGTCCAAAGGAAATGAAGTATAGTCTATTGAAACTATAGCCCAGAGAGATTGTGTTACGGAGACTCCAACTCCCCCAAAACCGTTAAATCCCATTTTCCAGCCATCGGTGAAACTCTTCGGCGCTGTCGGGAATGCAATCCCGCCGCCTAAGTATACATTGACTTTACTTGGTGCCTGGCTCCAGGCAACTGAAGCGATTGCAAGAAAAACTAAAACCGTGAGATTAAATTTACGCATATTACCCTCCTTCCGTTGAAGATTGATTGATGTAAAGTACCGGAACATCTTAGTACTTTGTTGTATATCAAAATTTAAGGATGCATCTTATCTTTAATATAACAGTAGAAGGAGGATGTATAAGTTTAGAACTTATTTTTGATCGGCGTGTCCCGTATAGCGGGTTATATCTCCCTTTCCCAAGAACTACAGGAACCAAACCAAACTTAATTCAGCTGTCGTAGAAAATCAATAAAAAAATTGTTTGTGAGATTTGAATGAGATAACAGCTCAT
>CAZRIQ010000585.1:0-1734 GCA_964600175.1 uncultured Melioribacter sp.
TGAAATGGCAACATGAGGACGAAAATCAATACGCAGATGATTTTTATCCATGATTCCCGGATCCTTGTGAGAAAGCAGGTGGATAAGGGTTGCTCCCAGAGAATAGATATCCGTACCCGGTACGGCACGGCCTTCATATTGTTCCATGGGCATATACCCGAAAGTGCCGATTATCGTCGATCCTCCATGCTCCGGATTGAATAATGTATCCCGGACCGCTCCAAAATCAATCACATATATATCACCGGGAGGAACAAAAATAATATTGGATGGTTTTATATCCCGGTGAATAAGGGGCGGTGAAAAATCATGGAGATATTCGAGAATTGTGGCCATCTTTAACGCGATCTCCAGGACTTCCTTTTCCGTAAAGTGCCTGCCTTCTGCCAACCATTCTGAAAGGTTTTTCCCTTGTATAAATTCCTGGACAAGGTAAAGTTTCGTATCCTCTTCTTTTTCCAGGGTAAAGAAATCGATAAAATCAGGGATAAAAGGATGGTCAATGGTTCTTAAAATCTTCGCTTCACGCTCAAAAAGTTCAATACTCTTCCACTTGTCTGCTTTTTTCAAAGAAAGGTATTTAAGCACACACTTTTTTTGTGTTTTCAGGTCCTGGGCAAGAAATGTTTCCGCGAATCCACCCTGGCCAATTTTTTCAAGCACTCTATACCGCTTTTTTAATACAAGATCCTTTTCCATCAATAATAGTATAAATGATTCACCACAAGCAAAGCAAGGGGGCTGATGTTAGTTTATTTACATCAGCTCAATAATTTCCGGAAATCTATTTGCAATGATTAAACCAGTTAATTTCAATCTGAGGATTAAAATCCGGCAGGTCGAACCGGTTTACGATTTTCTTTTTACAATCAATCATGAAAAAATTTGTCTGATACCCATAATCCGGAACGGCTGTCCATCTCTTGTCCGATGAGAAAAAAGGCTTGTAGCCTACAGAATATTTTGATTTATTCTTTTCTATTATATCCTTTAATTTCTTATTAATTTCTTGGATTTTTTCACCTATATAAGGCCTTTCAATCACATAGTGAAATGTTTTACTGTCGTTTTCGCTGTTTATGTTATTATTTTTTATATTAAACTTCCTTCCCCTATAACAACTCCATTTATGTACAGCGGCCTCATTTCCCAAATAGGGAGAAATATCGAATATGCCTGTAAGACCGTTGTTCGAAACAACAGATTATATTCAATTTGATTCTGAAGGCAGCCCAAATTCCGCTGGAAGCAAGAATAGTGGCTTTGGCTGATGTTTACGATGCGATGAGTACGCGCCGTATTTATAAAAAAATCGATACAACCATCGGCGAGTAAAACAGCAGACATTTTGATCCCAAACCGGTCGCTCTTTACTTTAAAATGAAAGATAAATTTTTGCATATCAGAAGGGAATTCTCCTCGGGAAAACCGAAAAACCCAACAGCACAAAAGGATGAGGATTATATATGGGAATACTGACCGGAACCGCGAATATGTGCGATAGGAAATAAAAAGAACTGACATCACTTGATTTTCGTTTAAAATTTCAATATAGTTCATATAGAGATTGAGGATTTTAAAATGAATAATCATATAATCAGTGAAAAAGTTTACTTTTTCTCGAATGTATTGAGACAACAATTGGGAGATAATGTCCGGCAAATCATTCTTTTCGGTTCACGCGCCCGCGGAGATGATTGGGAGGGATCGGACTATGATTTCGTAGTAATAGTG
>CAZRIQ010000586.1:0-1732 GCA_964600175.1 uncultured Melioribacter sp.
AATAATCCTTATTATTTTAAGGCGAATAGACATATTATCAACGTTCATTTGTTAAATGCAAGAACCGGATTATTCCTCTCTTTTTCTCCGGCAGTCAAGGTCCACACCTTGACTGGAGTTTGCCTGCTTTTTTTGTGGATTTAACCTTAGCATTCCAATCTTTCGTCAAACCTGTCCCGCTGTCTCATAGCGGGGAAATGCTCTCGACGACCGGGAAAAACATGGTAAATTTACAACGAGCTGAGATGAATAGGATACTAAAAGATTATTCCTCTCTTTTTGTTATTTTTGTACTCACTTGCTTGATGCAATTGTAAATAGAGTAGATCAAGCGTTATTTTGTAAAAATTCCGAAAGAGAAGGTATGTCTACAAAAACTCAATTATTGGTAATTGGAGGTGGACCGGGAGGTTATACCGCCGCTTTTCATGCTGCGGATATGGGAATGCAGGTTACTCTAGTCGATATGAGAAAAAATCCCGGCGGTGTTTGTACGTGGGTCGGTTGTATTCCGTCAAAGGCGCTTTTGCATATTTCAAAACTAATTCACGAAGCCGAAGAAGCTAAAAAGTGGGGAATCGAATTCGGCGCTCCTAAAATAGATATAAATAAATTACGTGATTACAAGAACAGCGTCGTTAGCAAATTAACCGGCGGACTGGGACAGCTTTCCAAAACGCGCAAAGTGAATTTCATTCAGTGGAAAGCTTCGTTTGTAAATTCGAATTCGGTGATTGTAGAAAAAACGGAAGGCGGCAGCGAAGAAATCACTTTCGATAATTGCATCACCGCAACGGGTTCTGTTCCGACTAAAGTTCCGGGTCTGTCAATCGATTCACCGAGAGTACTCGATTCAACCGGCGCGCTTGAACTTGAAGACATTCCTAATAAATTGCTTGTTGTCGGCGGCGGTTATATCGGTTTGGAGCTCGGTTCTGTTTATGCATCGATAGGAAGTAAGGTAACTGTTGTTGAAATGATGCCGGGATTGCTGCCCGGTGCCGACCGCGATTTGGTTAACATTCTTGCTAAGAGAATCAACCAGATTATGGAAGCGGTTTACCTTGAAACGAAAGTCGTTGAGTTGAAAGAAGTGAAGAATGGAATACAGGTCAAGTTCGAAGGTGCAAACGTTAAAGAACCTGTTCAAACGTTCGACAAAGTTTTAATCTCAATCGGCAGGAGACCTGTAACAACCGGTTTCGGTTTGGAGAACACAAAAGTTAAAGTCGATTCCAAAGGATTTATTGTTGTAAACAGCCAGTTGAAAACGGATGACGAAAACATTTATGCAATCGGGGATATCGTCGGTAACCCGATGCTTGCACACAAAGCATCAGCCGAAGGAAAAGTAGCCGTTGAAGCAATGCTCGGTCATAAAGTTGCGTTTGAACCGAATGCGATTCCCGCTGTTGTTTTTACCGATCCCGAATTGGCATGGACGGGCTTGACGGAAACCGAAGCGAAGGAGAAAGGTATAAAATACGAAGTTGCAAAATATCCGTGGGCGGCAAGCGGTAAGGCAACTTCAATAGATCGAAACGACGGTGTGACAAAGTTGATTATCGATCCGGCGACACAGAGAATTTTGGGTGTCGGTATGGTCGGTGTTGGTGTGGGAGATATGATAACCGAGGGAACGCTTGCAATTGAAATGGCGGCGCTGGCTAAGGATCTTGCTTTAACGATCCATCCGCACCCGACACTATCGGAAACTGTTGCAGGTTCTGCG
>CAZRIQ010000587.1:0-1729 GCA_964600175.1 uncultured Melioribacter sp.
ATTAAACATAACTTGTCCCGAATCGCTTTGAACAATCCAGCCGCGCAAACCTTCAAAAGGCAAATCTGCTTCTGGAAGATTCCGTACAAAGTCTGGAAACTTAGACGATTTCATAAAGTATACTCCTTTTTTAAAAACGTGTCTCATAAATAGTGCACTAGCACATCATACAGCGTCAATATTCCATGTATACATTAGTAATTCGGTTTAATAATTTATTTCGTACTAAAAATTATTTCAGGAGTTTTATCTAAGAAATTTCCAAATGGAGCGGAAGCTTTTGCAACGGCTTTTTTTACGGTTTTTCTAGGCAAATTAAAAAACTCGGTTTCTAAAATTACATTCTCACCTCTAATTGTCCTTTTCCAAATACCTATAACCCGACCTTTGAATAAAATAACCGGTTTAAACATTCCGTTGTTGAATACCGATTTATTGTTTTCCTTAAAAGGCAGTGCGGCAGTTCTGTCTTTATAGCTGATTATAAATTCATCAAATGCCGGAAGTAAGTAAGTTGAATCCTTTTCAATTCTGGGAACTGAAAATGAATCTATCAGCCAATACGTTTGGCCGCCGATTGTTTCCCGAATAAAATCAGATTTTACCATTTCAAGTGAGCGACTCGCTTCAGTTAACGATAAACCCGACCACCAGCTGTAATCTTTAAGAGTTGCCGGGCAATGACTTTCAAAATATCTTTTTGCCAATTTCGCCAATGCTTCGTCCCTTGTGAAGGTTTTTTCTTTAGAAACTCTTTCCGCAAGTAAAGCATAAGTATGTTTATTTCTTTTTTCAACCCCGCTGCAGATTAGACCATCCAGCTCGGCATTGGCTAAAATGTGTGAGAGTCTGTTTCCGCCGGTAGAAATTTTTGCTCTTTCAAGTTCGGCTTTCAATTCTTCACGTGAAAGGTGATTTCCTCCCGATAAAACTCTCTCGAAAATTTTATTGCTCTTTTTGAAAACAGCCCTGTTAAGTTCCAATTCCTTATGTCGTGAACTCATCGACGTTTTTATTTTATGTGCAGTTAATTCAAGCATCCAATAAATATCATCCGATGAAACAAAATGCCAAGTCGGTCTTAACAAATGTGTTCGGATAATTTTTCCTTTATCGATTGCAGATTCAACCAGCTTTTCGGAAGAACCGGGAAGTCTGGCACCTATTGCCCACTTAGCCATTGCATAATCTTGTGCTTGAATTGCACACATCCATTTTACAACATCCTTTACTTTTTTGAATTTTGTTCCGGCAATTTGCTGGTTCACAAGCCGAATATTTGCTATATCAGATTGTTTCATCTCCATTGACTCATTTTTCTAACATTTACAATAAAACCAATATACCCAATGTAATTTTAGTTTTGTAAAGCAAAATTTAAAATGATATTCAACAATTCCAACTTATTATTTAGATCTGATACTGTTCATTTTTTTGAATTAAGTGCCTAATCATTTCTATTTCACACAAAACAGGTTTGTGAAATGTTTGTTTGTGAGGGTATAACTCTGAAGTAATTCAGCGATGTTAACCGATTTAACTTTTTTTTCTTGTTCGTTAATATCATAAAGTTTAAATCCGAGTCCTACAAGCATCTTTAGATACTCTTCGGCATCAATACCGAATTCTTTTTGCAAGATAGGCGAAAGCTCCGTAACAATCTTTACATTATTTCTTTTCAATAGACTCATCATTCCTTGAACAGCCCCGCCTTCAGCACCCTGTATAT
>CAZRIQ010000588.1:0-1705 GCA_964600175.1 uncultured Melioribacter sp.
GCTCAAGCCGTTGAAAATTATTGAAGAGTTAGAACCTACGGCTCTATTATCTGCAATTGTTCTTACAAGTCTGCCGGTGCTATCATAGACTTTAATTCTAACTTGCGATATCTTCTGCGTCAAATTCAGATTGATAATTGCAAAATCTTCATAGCCGTCGTTATCAGGAGAAAAAGGATTTGGAGAAACAGATACTTTGGATTCCCTGTTTACATTCTCGGCAAAAATTGAATTCACTTTACCGGGAGTTGCACCATAAAGATCGACCGAGGTACTCCAGTTCGTAAAATCATTAGTTGAAAGTGCATAGTTAATTCTTTCAAGTGATTTGTTCTTCGTATCCAAAATATTTTTGTTAATCCACGAATTCGAATACGAAAGCGAGTCGATCGTTTTCTTTCTTAGATCCTTAAGTACAACCTTATCTTCGGAGTTTGACAGGTTAAGAGATGAAACATTTGCAACCCATATATACGGAAATGAATATAGCCAACTATAATTCTTAAAGATTGATGAATCGGCACTCAGCACAAAATATTCCCTTGGAGGAAGCATAAGACTAACCGGCGACAGTTTCACTTTTGATCCCGAAGCATCTTCCATTGTCCAATTGCCAAGCTGGACTGAATCTTCCGCTGCATTATAAAGTTCAACAAATTCGGAGTTTTCGGTACCGGGATCGAACATGACCTCATTCACCACCAGATTTCCGGCTTGATATGGGAGAATATTTTCTACAGAGTTTGGGATGCCTGGCGTCGCCCCGTTTATATTTAACGACACTACCCAATTCGTACTGTCGTTACTTGAGCCGGTTAAGGAAACCCTTTCGATCGAATGACCTTTTTGTGAATCCCATGTCGATTTATATCTTACACTGTCAATAATCGCACCCTGAAAATCATAAAGTGCAATCCCGTCTTCGGTGTTGCCAAGTTTTCCAAAATTGACCTGGAAAAATTTCGCCGACGGATAAAAAGGATAATTGAGAGAATCGTTTGTGATGACTGCAAACTCGTTCGGCTGCAAAATTACATCACTTGTTGTTATTAAGTTTGTTGTAGGAGAAGGAAGTATATCGCTGATAAACCAGTTTTTTAAATTCACCGACTCGTCTGAAGCATTTATCAATTCCACCCATTCAGATTCTCCATCAAATGGGTTGAACATAATTTCATTGACTAAAACAGAGTTAGTAATAAATCCTCCGAATATTTTTTTCTCCAAGTAATTATTGAGAGTGTCCTCATCCAAATCACAAATAATCTTTACGGACACTATCAACGAATCGCTTAGCTGCAGTTGAATCCCGGCTGAAAAGGAAACTGAATCCCCTGGATTAACTAAACTCCCCGGAACTTTAGATAACAATGTTGGATTTCCACTCTCTATTTCGGAAAATTCTACAACAAAATCAGATGCCGGATTCAAGCCACAATTCACAACCTTAGCTGAAATCGAAATCTCATCACCTTTAGTAGGAAATTCCGGATCCGTTCCGATTGACACAACATCAAGATCGTAATTTTTCAACGTAACACTATTGAGTCTGCCGGGCGTACTTAGTTCAATATCCACAGAAGATGCCCAGCTTTCCTTACTTACAGACGGAGATTCAGCGGATTTTCGTTCCAATGATTTTCCTTCTTCCCCGCCCCATGTTCTTGAATACAAAACAGAATCCATCGTCATGTTTCTAAAATCT
>CAZRIQ010000589.1:0-1703 GCA_964600175.1 uncultured Melioribacter sp.
AAGAAGAAAAAAGAATCCTCTTAAACACAGCACGTGTTTCTATAAGTTCGCTTTTTAATAAGCAGAAATTGCCCGCCGGGGATTTTCATTCCCATCCTATTTTTAATGAACATGCTGGCGCATTTGTAACACTGACAAAATCCGGCTCGTTGCGGGGATGTATCGGCTATATTATATCGAACGAACCGCTTTTTAATACTATATGCAATGCAGCAATTCAAGCATCTCAAAACGATCCGCGATTTCCGTCCGTAAGAGAATCGGAACTCGATAATATTGAAATAGAAATATCTGTTTTGTCACCTCCTTTCCCGATGAAAAGTTACGATGAAATAGAAATAGGGAAACATGGACTAATTATGGAAGAAGAGGGCTTACGCGGATTGCTTCTTCCGCAAGTTCCGATTGAACATAACATGAACAGAGAACAATATCTTGACGCGATATGTCAAAAGACCGGGTTTCCTGCCGGGTATTGGCGGGATAAAAAATTAACAATAAGTTTGTTTACGGCTGATGTGTTTAGTGAATCAAAATTAACGGAGGCATAGATGGAAAATGTAAGGCAGCCAGTAGTAGCAGGAATGTTTTATCCTTCTTCTCAAAAGAAACTTAGCGATGAAGTAAAATTACTCTTTGACCTTGCTCATGTCGAAAGCAACCTGGAAAATGCGTTTGGAATCGTTTCACCGCACGCCGGTTATACTTATTCCGGGAAAACAGCGGCAGCTGCATTTAAAGCAGTATCGGATAAGATTTATGATACGGTTGTAATTATTTCGCCAAGCCATAAGGAATATTTTCCCGGCATTTGTGTTTACGAAGGGGACGCTTATGAAACACCGCTCGGTAAAGTTCCGGTAAACGATCTGATGAGAGAAAAGTTGATTACCGGGAGTAAATTGATTTTTGCAGGCATACAGGGTCACAGAGCCGAGCATGCCGTGGAAGTTCAACTTCCGTTCCTGCAGACGATTTACAAGGACTTCAGTATTGTTCCTATTGTGATGGGCGACCAGGGAAGAGTTTATGTTGACGAGCTCGCCGAAAAGTTATCCGATGCAATCGATGATAAAACGCTTATAGTTGCGAGTTCCGATCTGTCGCATTTCTATTCCAAAGATACGGCTCATCAAATGGATTCAATAATTGAAAACCATATTAACGGCTTTGATTACCACGGTTTACTGCACGATCTTGAATCGGGGAAATGTGAAGCATGCGGCGGCGGAACTATTGTTGCGATGATGAAAGCTGCAGATGCAGTTAAGAAGAGAAACTCAAAAGTATTATCAAGAGCCGATTCGGGTGACGTAACAGGCGATAATTCCGAAGTTGTGGGGTATTTGTCCGCGGCAATATATTAACATTATACCAAAGTATGGCGGTTTAGAAATATCGGTTATACAGATAAAAAATTGAATACTGCAATAGTTGGTACAGGAAAAATTGCATATTCTTTAGTGCCGGAATTAAAAAAAGCCGGACTTAAGATTGATGTAATTATTAGTAGAAAAAAGACCGATGCCGAAAAACTCGCGAAGAAATTTGCGGTTAAAAATTACGGCATCGATTACAAATTGCTGGATGATAGTGTTGATGTTGTTTTTATTGCCGTAAACGACGGTGAAATTAAAAATGCTGCCCGGAAAATCTCAAATCTGAAGATTTCTTTTCGCAAAAAAATATTTGTTCACCTTTCC
>CAZRIQ010000590.1:0-1681 GCA_964600175.1 uncultured Melioribacter sp.
AAGGTAGCAAACGCAAGGCGTTTGCTACTCATCTAAAAAATAAAAACTTTTCGTACTTCAATTGACACAAACGATAAGTTTATATATGTAAACTAATGATTTATATAATGAAAAACGGAAAAGATAACGAAATGAAACTTGTACTCCTTATTTTGAAGAGTCCAGAAAGCGAATACAACTCACGAAACCTGGCAGAGCTAATGGGAATCAGCCCGATGGGAGCATTAAAAATAGCAAGAAAACTTGAATCAGAAGGAATACTGAAATCAAGACAAATCGGAAAAGCGAAAATTTACAAAATCGCCTATAGCAACGATTATGCACAGGCTTACATCTCGTTTCTGCTGAAAAGAGAAGCAGAACAAGCCAGCCCTTATGTAAAGAGATGGATAAAGGAAGTACAAAAAATAAAATATGCGAAAGCAGTTGTTTTATTCGGATCTGTTCTTTCAAAAAAAGAGAAGGCGGGCGATATAGATGCCTTGGTTGTTGTAGATCAAAAGAATTTCAAAGAAGCCCAGAAAGAAGTTGATGATATAAACCTCATCAACGAAAAAAAGATTCACCCGGTATACCAAACAGAGAATGATCTAGAAAAGCATATAAATGAGGACAACAAAGTAATACTAAACGCCATCAAAGGCATTGTCATATCAGGAGAAGACGTTTTGATAAAACATCTAAGAAAATGAGTCACGCAAAAAACAAGGTTGATTGGTGTTTGAAGAAAGCAGAAAAAGAGCTTGAAGAAGGAAGCACTCATAGAGGACTCGTAAAAGTAAAACCAAACAAACAACACATTTTGAATCATATCGCCAAGGCAGAACACGACTTAAAAGCAGGAATTGAATTTGCAAGGATGGGCTTTTCAGATTGGTCCGCCAGCGCCTTTTTCTATTCAACGTACCAATCTTTTCTAGCGATTGCAGCAAAATCCGGGTACGAATCGGGAAATCAAGAATGCACTTTCGCATTGATGCATAGTTTAGTTGAAGAGAAAAAGATTGATTTCGATAAAAGCTTGCTCGAAAAAGTTGCTTCTTTAGACGTACAAGAAGCAAAAAGAGAAACAACGAGTGTTGGAGCAAGAGAAAAATACCAATACGGAACTGCGCTTTCAATTGAAGATAACCTGTACGAAGAATTGCTGAATTTGGCAAAGAAGATTTTGTCCAAAACGAAAGAGATAATTGAAGAATAAACTTTCAAATCTCGGTAGAACGACAAAGGGTTAAATAATCATCCCCGCTATCTTTGTGAATCCTAGCGAGTCTCCGAGTTTCGAGGAGGATCGAGCGCTGATGAGCAAAGACAAACAAATAGGTCATTTTCCTATCTTGTAATTACTTATAAAAAGTAACAAAACGGAAGGTTTATATGAGACTTATTTCTTAAAAAATTATGAACTCTCTACCAGACAGGCTAAAAGATGAAGGCTTCTCAATTGTAATTCAAAAATTCCCATCAAAGAAAGAAATTAAAAAAGGTTTACCGCCTGTGAGATTTGATTATGATAATTGAGGTAGGTGCAATTTGATTAAGCTTTCAATAGAAAAAGAAAACTTATTAAAGACTATCTGATCAGATATAGAAATGCTTTATTCAAAAAAAGGGAGCTCCCCCCTAACAATAACTGTTATTGTATTAGTAATAGTTGTTGGAGGGATTGTGGCCTATTTTA
>CAZRIQ010000591.1:0-1677 GCA_964600175.1 uncultured Melioribacter sp.
AAAAATCTCCTTCCGCTATTCGTTCGGTATATTTCATAAATCTTGCAAGCGATCCGAGCAGATGCCTTGCTAAAAAAGATATTATGAAAGTGATTGTAAGTAAAAGTAAAAAGAGAAAAATGAACGGGATCCTGTGAGCCAGCGTCAACATACGGCTAACCGACTCACGTTCAATAGTCTCAAAATTTAGTGCAGTTTCGATCATTTTCAGACCATGCTCACGCAGTTCATGTTCAACTATTTTCTTCTTATCATAAATTAAATTTGTACCTAGCTTTGTCAATAATTTTTGATAATCCGATAAAAGACTTTTCATTTTTACAAAGTCTGCCGGATTAAGAATTTTAGTAATTGTTTCGGAATTGTTATTCAAGATATTCATCGCATTCTGAACATGCATTTGAGCATCGCTTAGGTTTGTACCGTACAAAAGAAAATTCTTTTCAAACCGGCGGGCTTCCAGAATTTCCGATTTGTAATTATCTGAAGTTTTAAGGAATTGAATCTTAGCCGTAATATCCTCAATCGTTATAATAGACCAGATTGTTATAACGGCACTCAAAGCAAAAATCAATGAGAAGGCAATTATCAATCTTGTTCTGATGCTTATGGAAGGTCTTTTGGGTTTATTCTCCTGATAATCCGAGAATACTTCTTTAGAAAAGTACTCTTTTTTAATATCTTCAGATGTTTTGCTTTCTTCCCCTGTCATATCCTTAGAAATATCTTATTTCAAAAAGAAAGGATAATTGTACTCTTTAAACGGAGGATTCCGCATTAATCTGCTTAGCTGCTTTATTAATAATAGAGCGCAGATCTTCAGGCTTAAACGGCTTTGCAATAAAATCAAATGCACCTTTTGTTAAAGCTTCCCTGGCAACTTCTACTGTGGCATAACCGGTAATCATTATCACTTTCGTATCTTTTGAATGTACTTTAATATAATCCAGTACTTCCAAACCATCAATTTCATCCATACGTATATCGGTGATTACTATATCAAAATGTTCTTCGGACAAGCGTGCGAGTGCTTCTTTACTATTTACAAATGACTCAATGTAGTCGCCCCGTTTTTCCAAAGCCGGTTTAAGTCGTTTACCGACAATTTCTTCATCATCTATAATCATAATTTTAAATTTTTCCGACATAATTTTTTGCCTTTATTATAACAACATTATATGATTTGCAATTTCATGCTAATTAAGTTGTTCTTCCTGAAAATTTTTTAACAGAGGCTTCCGGAATTTCGGCAGTAAGACTTGCTTGAATCTTTTTTCGTTGGAAATAAGCTTTAAAAACATAAGAAAGAATTACTAAAACGCCGGCTACTCCGCTGAAGTATAACATAAACTTACTTGCAGAATTAAGATATTCGTTGTGAGACGGGGAAAAAGTAAGGTAGCCAAGTTCCTGGAGATATACCGGAATTGCTATCATCCGACTGATAACGCATAAAAGAATTATCAAAGCAGTAACCAATCTAATAACCACCTCGTTAACTACTTTAGTACCGTAAGCACCAATAAAAATTCCAAATAAAGAACCTGTAAAAAGAAGCAGTGTCAGTCTTATGTCGACAAGTCCTTCCATAGCATAATTGATAGCGCCGAAAGCTCCCATATACATAGCGAGATATAATTCACTTCCCGCAGCAACCGCCGCCGGAACACCAAACAC
>CAZRIQ010000592.1:0-1673 GCA_964600175.1 uncultured Melioribacter sp.
AACTTCAATAAGTTTAGAAGAAAACATTTTATTAAAAGCATTTCAATATTTTTAGAAAAGATTCGATCCGGAATTCGGGGGATTCGGAGTGACACCGAAATTTCCATCGCCACATAATTTAATGTTTTTGCTGAGATACTATAAAAAATATAAGAACAACGCTGCTCTTCAAATGGTCGAAAAAACACTTACTCAAA
The DNA here is from genome assembly GCA_964600175.1 of uncultured Melioribacter sp. Classification (GTDB taxonomy): domain Bacteria; phylum Bacteroidota; class Ignavibacteria; order Ignavibacteriales; family Melioribacteraceae; genus Pyranulibacter. The sequence continues at coordinate 198 of CAZRIQ010000592.1, forward strand.
TGAGGTTGGGAGGAATATTCGATCAGATCGGTTTTGGATTTCACAGGTATTCAACAGATCAAAAATGGTTTCTTCCACATTTTGAAAAAATGCTTTACGACCAGGCAATGTTGATTCACATTTACACCGAAACATTCCAGGCAACCGGAAACAATTTTTATAAAGAAACCGCAGAACAAATAATTGAATATGTTTTAAGAGACATGACCCCGCCAAACGGCGGGGGTGGATTCTATTCAGCTGAAGATGCGGATAGCGAAGGTGTCGAAGGAAAATTTTATTTGTGGACTAAAGATGAAATTATAAAAATTCTGGGTAAAGTAGATGGCGAGTTTTTCAGCATAGCATACAATATCGAAACTCAGGGCAACTATATTGACGAAGTTAATCACAAGCAAACCGGTGAAAATATCGCTTATCTGAAAACAAATTTTGAGACCGGGGTAGATAAAGAAACAATAGAAACTCTCAGGAGAAAATTATTTGCTGAGCGGGAAAAAAGAGTTCATCCCCTGAAAGATGATAAAATACTTACGGATTGGAACGGATTGATGATTTCGGCACTTGCCAAAGCCGGAAGGATTTTTAACAACAAACGATTTATTGCTTCAGCTAAACAAGCCGTTACATTTTTAAACAATAATTTAATTGATAAGACCGGCGCACTACTTCACAGATACAGAGACGGTCAAATAAAAATAAAAGGCACTCTTGATGATTATGCTTTCTTTATTTGGGGATTGCTGGAATTATTTCAAACAACATTTGAACCGGAATACTTAAGAAAAGCTGTTGAGCTGACAGATTACTCAATTTCAAAATTTTGGGATGACAACTCAGGTGGATTCTTCTTTTCGGAAGAAGGGACAAAAGATCTGATCGTAAGAACAAAAGAAATTTACGATGGAGCAATCCCATCGGGCAATTCGGTCTTTGCGATGAATCTTTTAGTTCTCGGCAGAATAACCTCCGATTCGCGTTACGAGAATTATGCCGAAGAAATACTAAAACATTTCTCTGATGAAATTTCAAGGGCTCCGTTTGCGTTTACCCAATCTTTAATAGCTTACGACTTTCTTTTGGGACCGGCTCATGAAATAATTATTTGCGATGAGAAAACAGATTCAAAAGGTATAGAGGAATACGGGAAAATCTTGGAAAGCTTCATACCCAATAAAGTCGTAATAGTATTGAATAAAGACAATGAAGCCGACCTATTGAAGCAATTTGGATATTTAAGAAACTACCGAAGTATAAACGGTAAAACAACATATTACGTATGCAAAAACTTCCATTGTGAGTTGCCAACGAACGATCTAAAAAAAGCACTGGATTTACTTGGTTAACACATGACTTTAGTCTTGTGGTACAAACACAAACAAACCACCACATACTATTTGACCACTCCAACAGACTAACACATGGCTTTAGCCATGTGATACAGAAACGAACTAAAACCACCCCCACACCCAGACG
>CAZRIQ010000593.1:0-1672 GCA_964600175.1 uncultured Melioribacter sp.
TGGTCTTGAATGCGGCATTTTCAATTTTTCTCCCATTTGTAGAAATATAAAAAGAAACCCAGCTTTAATTCTTGCTGCAGAAGAAAATGGTGAAGTTTTAATTTCACCATGCTGCCAGACAAGAGGTTTACCTTGCGTTTTCATAACTGCAAAGATATGTCATATCTGACATACAATCAACCACAGCATAAATATGAGAGGCCAATTTCCTTCTCAATCCAACTTTATTTACCTTTAATATTATATATGGTTTTCAATTTCCCCTCATTAAAAATTAACTTCTTATCACCTAATTCGTTACACCTTATTTTACCAAAGTAAACAAACGCGTCTTTGCAATTCTCCCCAAAATTCTTATAATGGTAAGATTTTCATGGATGAAAAGTGAAAAAACAACGAATAACGGCATTCGGTGAAATACTTTTTGATGTTTATCCCGATTACAAAAAATTGGGCGGTGCGCCGTTTAACTTCATTTATCATATAAAAAAAATTACGGGACAAGGAAATTTCATCTCAAGAATTGGTAACGACGAAAATGGAAAAGAGATAATCGGCTTTCTCGAAAAGAACAACTTCTCAACGGAATACATTCAAACAGATACCAAACATCCTACCGGGACAGTTAATGTGAAACTAGCAGAAAACAAAATTCCCGATTTTCACATTTCTGAAGAAGCTGCTTGGGATTTTATTGAACATAACGAAACAGTAGAAAAATTAATCAAAGAAGAGACAGACATTTTATACTTCGGTACACTTGCTCAGCGAAGTGCAGTTTCGAAAACTACGCTTGAAAAATTGTTAAGCAAAGAAATTAATTACTTTTGCGATTTAAACATCCGACATCATTTTTATTCAAAAGAAATAATAGAAACGGCTCTTAATACAACTAATGTTCTTAAATTAAACAGTGATGAATTAAAAATAGTCTCTCAAATGGTATTCGATTCGGAACTTCAAATAGAAAGTGCTGTTGAAGAAATAATGCGACAGTTCAATTTGTTAATGATATGTGTAACTATGGGTGAAGACGGAGCTTTCCTTGCAGATACAAATAGTTCGAATCGCGATAAGCAGCCCGCAGCTAATATTATAGATACGGTGGGCGCTGGAGATGCATACGCTGCAATAATGTGTCTCGGTTATTCACAAAAATGGCCCGTTCATAAAATCAATTCGGTTGCGCTGGAATTTGCCTCGGAAATTTGCGGAGTCGAAGGCGCACTCCCGAAAAACGATCACGTTTACAAAAAATACAGAAGAGAATTCGGATATGAATAACGACAAGAAATTATATGTCCAGTTGTACAATATTCACGGGCTAATACGCGGACACGATCTTGAACTCGGGCGGGATTCCGATACGGGCGGACAAACAAAGTATGTTTTGGAACTTGCAAATTTTTTAAGTCAACGCAACGAGATTGACTGCGTTGAAATTGTAACGAGATACATCAATGACAGAACCATTTCGCGGGATTACTCGCAAAGAGAAGAAGTTATAACCGACAAACTAAAAATTATCAGGATCGGATGCGGCGGCGCAAAGTACAATACGGCCAGTAGTCCGACCATGACCTGTAGCACATTTTTTGGGAACACGTCCGGAGGCGAATGCGCTGGGAAGTACAATTCCAGCAGCAGCCCCTCGATGACCAACTGCACCTTA
>CAZRIQ010000594.1:0-1671 GCA_964600175.1 uncultured Melioribacter sp.
TCCCCGCCTCGACAAGTGCATCTACCAATTTGAATCTCGTATCGAGGTCGTCCGGCTTTCTTTTTAAAATATAGTAATAGCGGTCGATCGGGTATACTTTTTCGAAAGAGCGCGGGTTTTGAAGCGTCACGTACGCTTCCCTATTTACAATGTCCAATCCGTCCTGAGCTTCCTTAAAAAACGGTTTGAACCCGAGTGCAGTCTCAAATGCTTTCTTTGCAATTGCGTATTTAGCAAGCCACATAGTAAAATACCCGTACTTACTCCACAACCTCCAATCTTCAGGATATCTCTCCACATACTTTTTTAATATTCTTTCGCCTTTTTCGATATGACCTGTCTTTGCCAAAATTTCCGAGTAACGAATTATTTCATCGGGCGAAGCGTTATCGTCTCTTGCCAAATATTTATCATACCATTCTTCAGCTTTATCCCACATCTCCATATGTCTATATGATTTTCCTATCTCCAAATAATTAAAAGGCGGGTTAGGGTCGATGGCAATTTCTCTAAGGTGTCCTTCGATTTTTTTGTTTAACAAAGCATACCAGATACGCTGCACGCGCGCAAGGTTATTTTCATACTCGGCTTTTTTGCCGGATTGTGCTTCAAGTGCAATTGCTCTTCTATAATCGAGCACGGCATTTTCATACTGAGAGCGTTTTTCAAAACATTCGGCTCTTAAATTGTATCCTTCGGCTTCGCGGGGTCTTGCAGAAATGTATTTATTAAGCTGGTCAATCGCTTCACCGTAACGCCCAGCCTGCATGTGAACAAAGGCGGTACTTTTATATCCTTCTACTTCGCTCTGCTGCTGCGCAAATAAAACGACGGGAATAAAAACAAAGACAAATGCTTTTATAAAAAGAACTGTTTTGTACGCCATATTGTGTTTCGAAGGAAAATTCATACTATAGCTTTTCAAGTATCGGTTTCAATTTATCAAAAATTAATCAAAAAATAACGATATAAAACGACAATAGAACGTATGCGTAACCGACTTTTCATAACAATATGCTGTGTCTCGTTAGAATTGGAAATAAATAAACGGCTGGATATCGGCTGATTTGAACTGCGCTGCAACCCAAATGACCAGCGCAAGCAATATTGCTTTGCCTATCCACGGCATCCCGGCTATCAATTCTTTCAATTTGTTTTCGAGTTTAACCGGAATAAAATGAAATACGAATCCCAAAATTATTAACGCAAAGATCAGCGGGAGTTTTTCAATGAACTGCGTGATTATTTCCCCATGGAAGAAACCGAAAATTTGTGAGAGTACGTCGCCGACCATTGAGATATCATTTGCTCTAAAAACTAAAAATGAAAACGCCACAAGATGAAATGTTATGAATGCCTGAAAGAAGTGAAGAAACTTTGTATTTATGATGCCCAGCTTAGTGTAAAGTTTATTCTTCGGTTTTTGAACAAATAGTGCAACCGACATAAGGACTCCGTGAATGGCGCCCCAGAGAATAAAATTCCAACCGGCTCCGTGCCAGAGACCGCACAACAAAAATGTTGCAAGCAGGGCAATCACATTTCCGTAAACGTGTAGTCTTCTATACTTGAATTGAATCGGTCTGAACAAATAATCGAGCAGCCACCTCGATAAAGAGATATGCCAGCGGCGCCAGAGATCTGCTATACTCGTCGCTTTGTAAGGGGAAT
>CAZRIQ010000595.1:0-209 GCA_964600175.1 uncultured Melioribacter sp.
CGTATTCCTCCTTCATTTATAGAGCATTTAATTTTTTTAGAAATAATACACACAGGCTACTCATATATTGCTGTAAGATTGTAATGAATAGCCCGAAAGCAAGCCTTTGGTATATTTCCATATCCTAATTTTATTATACTATTGGGATAAAGTAAATCAGCCTTTTCCTCATATCGCTATAGGATGTTCCGATTTCCAAATTCAAGGGT
>CAZRIQ010000595.1:219-1660 GCA_964600175.1 uncultured Melioribacter sp.
AGTTGTCCCATAGCGAACAAAACTGACTTTCTGTGCTCTATATCGCTGACTTGAATACGTTGCAACTTTATATATTGTAGTAAATCAGCCTTCTTTGGTGTTGCCGGACAATATATATCGATTATAGGTTGCATTTTAATGTGGTGTTGATTATTTTATGGCTTTTCCTCAAAATATATGCGTAAATTTCCTTAAAAGAGACCAGGATTTCACCTATCCCTTGTACGGGGAAAATCATTAGTATACATAAAATTGCAACTAAACCGGATTTTTCATAGTATTCGTTCTCATGAATAAACTGACAAACTCATTATAATCAGAAATCCTGACGATTTCATTAATTGTCAGGATTTCTGCTCTGAACTATGAGTTATTTATCATCTGCTTTTATAGTAATTGTATATAACAAGGCTAAAGGATCATTTTTTACCCGGAATGTGAGATAAAAGATTTGTTTATTTTCCGGAAAAGTAAAACCAATTGGAAAAACCATGGGGATCTGTAAAAATAAGTTTTCACGGAGAGCTGTGATTGAATAATCGACTCCGGTTCCATCGAATTTCAGGTCAAGTATTTCGATAGGATCTTCAATATTACTTTTAATATTAATACGCCGTTCTATTGGTTCACTTTTAAGTTTTTCCATATCGAGTTTGACAAGTTGAGGATTTACCTGGATTGGTGCAGGTAACAGGTAGGAATAGATGAGTTCGAACTCCCTTTTTGCTTCGCCCCCGATTTTAAGAATAATTTTTTTCTCTGCAACCTCATATTTTTCAAAAGGTGGATATACTGTAATATCCAGTCTGTACTCCTTTAAAGGGACAACTGTTACTATGGCGGCAGTTGTATTATCATCCGGAAGAATTATATCATCTACCACTAGTGGAGTATCCAGATTGTAATTGATTTTATAACTGCCATGTAAAGGCTCTTCTTCATTTGTAACCGTTCCCAGCCAGTTCGTCTTATTAAGAATTCGCACAGGATTGGATACAATCCCAGTTAACGTGAGGGCTATACTTACACGTCCTGTTACATTTGTATCTATAAAGGTGATTTTGGAAACCTCACCTTCGAAAATTTCCGTATTATAGGCAACAGGTATCCTTCCGATTTTACCAGGTTCTACTGTATGATCCCATTCACCTGGAGCTAAGCATCCGCAGGTGGGCCGGACTACTTTGATTTCTATGGTTTCCGTACCCGTGTTTTTGAACTTAAACACGGCATTTACCGTTTTCCCGCCGATCACGGTCCCGAAGTTTATTGTTTCAGCCTCAAATTTGATATCAAAGGGCTGTTTTTCGCAACTCAGGAGGCTTAAAGAACAGATTATTATTACAGTTGTTATAATAATAATGAAATTTCGTAACATAGCTTTCTCCATTGTTTAGTTTTGAGAGAATACGAAAGTATGAACTCAAAAAAAGCAGAAGCT
>CAZRIQ010000596.1:0-1657 GCA_964600175.1 uncultured Melioribacter sp.
TATAAAAATCCTCTTACACTATCGTAAGCAACTGACTCTGGAGCTTTATATACCGAATTGACCTCCCAGAGCTTAACAAGTTGAGCGTTTATGCTTGTAAAACTTATTAGCATGATTAAACAAATAAAAGAGTATTTCATAATTGGTTACACGGTATATAATTATTTTTATCGCAACTTATGTTAAACAACGGAAAATGTAAAACTTGTCCCACGAAGCCTTAGCGAAGAGGGATGGATGATGGTTGATGGAAGATGTGAAATGGCAAAAGGTAGAAGTGAGACTTTGAGACGGGAGAATTTGTGAAGATGAGATTATGGGAAGATGGGAAGGGCAGAGAGTAAAGAGAATAGCGTATTTCGTAAATCGTACTTGTCCGCCAAAACGAAGCAACGGCGGAAATCCAAAATCAGCAATTTTCCAGGAGATTCTTCACTCCTGCTTAAAAGCAGTCGTTCAGAATGACAACGTGAGTTTAGAATCTTATTTTAATCAAGCGAGATTTCAAACAGCGGCGCATCACCCGCTTTTACTTCTACACCTTCTTTTTCCCAGTTCCAACCCTTGAATTCGTTGAAGCCTTCTATTTCAATCTTATAAGTTCCCGGTTCCAGTCCTTCATATATCCATCTGCCGTTGCTGTTAGGGTTAAATCCCTGTGAATGATGCCATCTGCTTATAGCTCTGAAAGAAAAATCTGTATGGATAGAAACTTTACCTGCATACGGTTTTCCGTCTTTCAACATTAATATTCGTATGTTTGCCGTTCCTTCTTCAGGAGCCTGTTCCCATTTTTCATCAACCATTTTTGCCTTCATTTCAGCCATACGTTTGCTTGATTCAGTTTCTTGTTGTGCCTGAGAGAAGCTATTGAGGCAGAGAAAGAGGACGAAAAGAATGACAGGAAAGACATTAACAAAGTTTTTTTGCTTCATAGTTTTATCCTTAATTGTTTGAATTGAGGTGTACCTTTAATTTATAACTTAAAGTAAATTTTGTAGAATGTAAAATGTAATAAGCAAGAAAGCATTGTTCATAGCGTAATTTGCTGTAAATCTTAAATCAAAAATTTCCAATCCAACTTATCAACAAAGCGAAGCAACGGCGGAAATCGTAAATCCTAAATGTGTTATAATGAGAGTCCTCACCACTGTTCATAATGATGCGTTACGATAGCAATAATTTATAATTAAAAACTCAAAATTCACGACTATTCTAAATTACACGGGTATAGATAAGTAGTTGACAATAGTTAAGAGCTTTTTTAATTTTGATTAGGTTCGTCAAGGTAGTTTAATAATAGGGCTGAACAGATAGCTTTGGAAATAGATAATCCGAAACATTCCTCCGTTTCATACATCTTATGTGATAATAAAAACCTAATTTTACTATTAATCCGAAAACATTTGTATAACAATATAATCAATCAATAATGGAAAAAGATCTTTTAGAGTTAACCGATGTGACTGTTCGTTTTGCCGGGGATTCCGGTGATGGAATGCAGTTGACCGGCTCACAGTTTACAAACACTACTGCAATCGTGGGGAACGATTTAAGCACTTTACCCGATTATCCTGCAGAGATACGCGCTCCCGCCGGAACAACTTACGGTGTGAGCGGATTCCAGCTTCATTTCAGCAGTATTGATATTCAAACT
>CAZRIQ010000597.1:0-1650 GCA_964600175.1 uncultured Melioribacter sp.
ATGGTATAATAGTGTAGTAAGGGGAGATGTTCATTATATTAAGATTGGAAGCAGTACAAATGTACAAGACTGCAGTATGCTGCACGTTACAAACGGGAAATATCCGCTAGTCATCGGAAGTAACGTAACGATTGGTCATTCGGTAACTTTGCACGGGTGTATACTAAAAGATTTATGTTTGATCGGGATGGGCGCTGTAGTATTGGATGGTGCGGTTGTAGAAAAAAATTCTATGGTAGCTGCCGGTACTGTAGTAAAACCCGGATTTGTAATTCCGTCCGGCAAACTTGTTGCCGGAGTCCCCGGAAAAGTTATCCGTGATCTTACAAAAGAAGAAATAACCGATATAAGTGCTTCCGCCGAAAGATATGTTGAGTATACGAGAATAACCGTAGAATCACTTTTAAAAAACAATTATCCGGTTGAATGAAAATAAAATTTTGGGGCACAAGAGGGTCAATTCCAACTCCCGGTAAAGACACAATTGCTTACGGCGGGAATACACCATGTGTTCAAGTATTTAACGATAATGGAGAATTCATCATTATCGATGCAGGCACAGGCATTAGGGAGTTGGGAAAAGAGTTGATCAAAAGAGATGGGACGAAAAAACTCAATCTTCTAATTTCACATACACATTGGGATCATATTCAGGGTTTGCCGTTTTTCTCGCCTCTTTATTATTCCGGTTATGAAATAAATATATATTCATTTTTGCACAAAGGTATCGAAGGTTTCGAAATATTCGAAGCGCAATGGCATCCGTTATTTTTCCCGGTTGATGCCGATGTATTGAACGCAAAAATTGTTTATCATCAAATAAAGGATAATCAAGAATATTTAATTGGGGGATTCAATATAACCACAATGCAGATGAATCATTCAAAAGGAACGCTTGGGTTTAGAATCAACGGGGAGAAAAAGATTACATATATGACAGACAACGAAATTTATTTTGATATAAACAAGCCGATTACAAAGCAGGATATCCTTGAGAAAAATGAAAAGCTTATCGAGTTCTGCAAAGGATCCGATTATTTAATTCATGACGCGATGTACAATGTCAAAGATAACATAGAGAAAGTCGGGTGGGGTCATTCAAACAATATCTCGATTTTGCACTTCGCAGAGTTGGCAGAAGTAAAAAATTTAGTTATGTTTCATTACGAGCCTGAATACACCGATAGTTATATAGATCAACTCTATGATGAATCAAAAACGGTGTTGGATCATCTAAACTATAAAATAAATTGTATAGCAAGTAAAGAAGGTCAGGAAATTTTACTATAAAATCCGAGAATTGGTGGTCAAGGGATTATCCATATTCGCAGAGAAGCCTTATAAAATAGACAAACCAAAGGTCCACAAACTAATGGGGGAATTGAAAAAGCAGCTAAATTTTTCCATTAGAGATTTGTCAATAAATTTCGTAAATAACTCCCAGATACTCGAAATCAATAAAAAGTACTTAAAACATGACTATTTTACAGATATTATCACCTTTAATTATTCAAAAGAAAGTAATATGTTTGACGGCGAAATTATCATAAGTGTTGAAGAAGCCAATAGGAACGCAATAAAATACAAGATTAAATTAAGTGAAGAGATCGGTCGTTTGCTAATTCACGGTATATTGCATTTACTGAGGTT
>CAZRIQ010000598.1:0-1649 GCA_964600175.1 uncultured Melioribacter sp.
AAAATGTTGCGCTTTATTGTTTCTTTGCTGGCGAAAATTTTTTTCAGACAGAAAAGTGAAATCTTTATATTGTTTTGTATCGCAAAGTAAGCCAATTGTATCGGAGAGTGCGCTTTTTCCTCTGCCTTTATTGCCAATTATCGCAACTAAACCTGGATTAAACACCACCTTATTATTAAACCAAATTTCGGATAATGTGGCATTGGCTTTACGGCGAATGTTGATAGAATTGATGTATTTTGTTTTATTATTTTGTACATTGATAAGCTTGGGTGGAATGTCGCCTAGAAATACCCTGTCTTCGGGTTCATTTAAGGTTTGGCGCAACCCTTCAAACGTGGTATCGGCTTTAATCCAGGTAAAACATTTACCGATTCTATCTTTTTGATCTGAATTACAAAAACAGTGAGCATCGCTACAGTCAAGTAAATTATCGTTGACGTTGGATTCCGTGAGGATTTGTTTTGTTTCGAGACACGCCTCTACGCTTTTAGCGGAAATGAAAACAAGGTCAACTCCATTAATTATATTTTTTTTCTCTGCTATTGACTGACTTGTCCATTTTATATTGGCCCATTCCGTTTTGCCTACAGCGGTTAGGTATTTCCGATCAAAATAATGCGATTCCAGCGCCTCCTGAATGGACTCTAAACTTAAGCACAGATTGTTGAATCCTTCAATTAACGGTGGACAAAACTTTCCTCGCTCTTCTTCGGGCACGCTTTGAATTATTAACGTTCCAAGTTCCTCTAAACTTTGCACCGTAGGTAGGGCTTGCCATTTTTTGTGAAATTCTTTGTATTGAGGCGATATGATATATTTTCTGGTTAAGGCATTCAGGAATTGCTGTTCAATAATCTCTGGGGTGACTTCATCAGAAAAAATGACATGATAGTTAAGTTTGCTAAGGTGTCCTGCTGTTCCACCAAATTTATCAATACGTAATTCAATGACTGGCAATAATAGATCTATGTTTGGTAACCGCCCTTGCTTTTTTTGGCCCAAAAGATATTTATAACCGTTGAGAAAAAGATAATCGTTAATTCCAATAACTTTAAATTCTGCGGGCAATTGTTCCAATTCTTGAATGAATCTTCCCCAAGGGTCAGAATCAGCATAATTGTGGTAAATTGATGCAGGAGTGTGTACGTGCAGATCCCATTTCCGCCAAATCGAGCCTCTTGGATCATTCATTTTATCAGTCCTTTCATAATGAATATATAATTCAAGTTCACCAGACGTTCCCAACTAACATAATTATACGGACTATTGTCCGTAATAAAATACGGAAATAAGATTGTCTTAATGTTCTAACTATAGTTTATTACAGATAGTTATCAACATTAACCTATAAATATTTATACAGCAAATACGGAAATGTGAGCATGGCGCTTTCGGGTCGATTACAGTATGTAGCTTGAAAAAACATTATTCAGCACGTACTAGAGAAGTGTATAGGTTGGAAAGCAGGGGGGAATGTATTTTTTATGGCAAGTACCATTGATGGCATATTTACTGGATTTTCTTGAGAAAGTCAAGATAAAGGGAAGGAGGCGCAGAGTTTGCAGAGGGTGGAAGCTTTTGAGTTGTGTTTGATATTTCATTATTTGCTTAACGGCCGGGTTGAGAGGTACGAATTGAGTTGATAA
>CAZRIQ010000599.1:0-1648 GCA_964600175.1 uncultured Melioribacter sp.
AGAAAAAATTGAGAATTAACAAGCATCTATTATCGCGTAACAACAAAAGGTTTAAATGACTCTGCGCTTAGCACAGCAGATGAACTATTTAATCCTTATTAATTATGAGCATTACGAATTAAGCATTGCGAAGACCATAATCCATTATTATTCAAGTAAATCAAAGAAGAATCTGCTGTCTTAAGCGTGCAGTCATTAAGGTTTATAAAGCGGACCCTGAAAAAGACATGGTACTCATTAGACACTCACGCCGAGCAGCACTGCTGCACACAACGATGATCCGCCATCTAAACCAATGCTGTAGGAGATCCCGCGTTCTTTGAGGGAGGCTCAGCTGGATAAGCTGCACATTGTTTGAGTTTTGCTTTTCGGATTTAGTGCGAGATCGGGAGACTCGGCTCTATCCCTATTAGGTACTAAAATAATAGAAACTGATAATAATCCGGTTATAAAATGAACAAACCGATTGATGAAAAATTTGAAAAGGCGGATGCCTTAAAAGAACAGATAGAAAGAAATCTGCGTGAAGGCGAGGGAAAATACCGCACCCTGGCTGAGAATATTGTTATCGGGATATTCAGAAGCACGCCCGGCGTGAAAGGCCGATTCGTGGAGGTAAATTCTGCCTTTGTTGAAATGTTCGGTTACACAAATAAGCAGCAAGTTTTCGAAATAGATGTTGCCCAAATCTATCAAAATCCAAAAGACCGGCTAAAGTTTAGTAAAAAAATATCGAAAAAAGGGTTCGTTAAGAATGAAGAATTGAATTTGCAAAAAAAAGACGGAACGCCAATTATTGTTTCTGTAACTGCGATAGCTGTGAGAGATAAAAGTGGAAAGGTACTTTATTTTGACGGACTTTTAGAAAATATAACAGAACGCAAGAAGGCAGAGGAAGACCTTCTTCTCCAAAAGACCTACTTGGAAAAACTCTATAACAGCGCACCAGAAGCAATTGTATTGCACGACAATGATGACCTCATTGCCAACATCAATGCTGAATTTACAAAAATGTTTGGCTATACGCGTGAGGAGGCGATCGGGAAGCCAATAAATGAACTACTCGCATCAGACGAGTTTCAGGACGAAGCTGTTTTGATTTCCAAAAAGGTAATTCGCGGAGAAGGAATTAAACTGGAAACAAAACGCAAACGAAAGGATGGGACGCTCATAGATGTTTCGATTCTCGGTGCTCCGATTGTTCATGATGGTAAACAAATTGGAGATTATGCGATCTATCGGGACATAACCGAACGCAGAAGGGCGGAGGAAGAACTTCTTGTTCAAAAAACCTACTTGGAAAAGCTTTTCAATAGCGCTCCTGAAGCAATTGTGTTGCATGACAATAATGACATTGTGGTTAATGTAAATGAAGAGTTCGCAAACATGTTTGGCTACTCCCGCGAAGAGGCTATAGGCAGACCCATCAATGAGCTTGTTGCGCCGGAAGAGCTAAAGGATGAAGCCATTAGGTTTTCCCAAATGGTGATTGATGGAAAAAGAATGGAAGCTGATTCAATAAGAAAACGTAAGGACGGGTCACTGTTTGATGTGTGGATTTTAGGTGCTCCTATTATCCATGATGGAAATCAAATCGGCGTCTATGCTATTTACCGGGATATTACGGAACGCAAGAAGGCGGAGGAAG
>CAZRIQ010000600.1:0-1641 GCA_964600175.1 uncultured Melioribacter sp.
TAAACACATTAATCTTGCCGGTTTCCTCATCGTCGGCAATGTATTGATTTTTCGGATACGACAATTCCCATTTTTGTGCAAGATATTTTTTTGCTAACTTTTCTTTATTAAAATCATCGGCCCACTTCGGTAACAATTCCATATAATAAGAAGAAGAAATAAAGTCGCCCGTTAATTCGTCGTACCAGTATGCAGCGTTAGCCATATGCCCACCGGGAAGTACCGACGCACGGTCTTTTATAGAAGCAGAAAACACCCGCGCTTTTTTGTTAGTTGCTATTTTCAATTGGTCAGTAATTGTCGTTGACATTAATTTATCCGGCGCAGCTTGACCCTTATCATCATCTGCCCCCACTGTTTCATAAGAATCATTATTAACAGCATTGACAGTCTTTTTTAAAAATTTGTCATACCAATCATTGGCAATAATTCCGTGGTAATACGGGGTTGAACCGGTATAAATCGACGAATGCCCCGGTGCTGTATACGTAGGAACGTAATTAAAATGTGCAAAAGTGAAATCGGATCCTTCCCGTTCAAGCCTCTTAAAACCATCATTGCCGTAATGAGATTCGAATCTTTTCAAGTAATCAAAACGCATCTGATCGACTACAACTCCGACAACAAGTTTTGGTTGAGAAATATTTTGTGCTTTCGAAGTTATATTACAACAAAAGAAGATAAGGACAACGACAAATAACTTAAAAGAGATTTTCATTTTTATCCTATTCAATATTTCCAAGGTTATTAATACTCTTAACCAAAAATACGAACATGTTTCTCTTTTATTGTTAAGAAAACATTAAGAAAAGTTAAAAAATATTTAAGAATTACCGGGATTCGTGTTGAAACACTAAAGGGTAGGAAATCAAATATCTCACTAAAAATTACAGCTCAGCTATCTGCCCATCCATCCACCGTCGACTGTTACAATACTGCCATTCAAGTAAGCGGAAGCGTCCGAACACAAGAATACAACTGTTCCCATTAAATCTTCCGGTGTTCCCCACCTACCGGCAGGGATTCTATCCAATATCGCTTTGTTACGAACTGCGTCTTCCCTTAACGGTTTGGTGTTCTCGGTTGCAATGTAGCCGGGTGCAATTGCGTTTATCGTAACCCCTTTTCCCGCCCACTCATTTGCAAAAGCCATTGTCAATTGCTTTATGCCGCCTTTCGATGCCGAATAACCGGGGACAAGAATTCCGCCCTGGAAAGAGAGTAACGACGCTATGAAAACAACTTTCCCATAACCTCTTTGAACCATCTCTTTCCCAAATTCGCGCGTTAGAATAAACTGTGCCGATAGATTTATCTCTATAACTTTATCCCAATATTCGTCGGGGTGTTCGGCAATCGGCTTGCGTAAAATCGTCCCCGCATTATTAACAAGTATATCAACCTTGGAAAAATCCTTTTTAACATCGCTAATAAATTTGTACAAATCTTTTCTATCGGAAAAATCACTTACATAGTATTTGAATTTTCTTCCGCAGCCGGTTATCATTTTCTCCGTTTCACTGAAATCACTTTGGTATGAAACGCCTATAATATCTGCACCAGCTTGAGCCAAAGCCAATGCATAATATTGACCGATACCTTGATTCGACCCGGTAACTAACGCGGTTTTACCGTCCAATT
>CAZRIQ010000601.1:0-1637 GCA_964600175.1 uncultured Melioribacter sp.
ATAACAATTCAATGGAGCCATACGGCTGATACTTAGCCGCTGCTCATTTAACCGTTATACAGCTTGAAACGGGGGTGATAACAAAATGGTAGGCATTGGTACTGTATTATATGGTTTTTGTAACGGTTTTTTCGGGAGGGATTCTTACGATGATAAACGTATTGAAGCTATAGGGGCAGATTGGGTTGTCGCAAGGGAAAATGAATCTCCATGCTTTGCCTCTTTCAACGATGGTTGGCAAAAAAGGGACATGCAGTCTTTATTGGAAAACTGGTCGAAACCTGTGGTGGAACAAGATGATTAGATAATGCGCTGTATAACAAGTCGTTCAAGCAGACGGCCAAAGCGCCGCCGCTTAACTCTTCGTTAACTGTATAAAGCATAATAATTAATTATGTCTCCAGAATATAAACTTTTTATAAAACTATTAAAGGCTTTCTATCGTAGTTTCTCTCAATTTCTAGGGGATATTAAGAGATTAATTTCAGAGGAAGAAAAAAATAACTTGACAAATTAGATTTTTTAGTTTTTATATATAAAAAATAACCAATTTAGTTGCGCTTAATGCCTCACTAAATTGAAGCCGATTGCGCTTTAAGCCTCATCGGATAACCTGTAAAGGTTTCTGGTGGGGCTTTTTTATTTATGGCGGATGAAAATGTAATACCGGAAGATTGGTTGCCTATTATTATATGGTTAAAGCATTTCTACAGGCAACAACTTGAGTTTATACACTCTGAATCATGGCAAACATGGCTAATAACAGCCAATGGAACTGGAAAATCATTACTGTTATATTGGTCTATAGCAGCTTATGCTCTAGGAATACACCCAAAACAATTTGCAAAACCACCACTCAGGATAAGAATTATGATCCCTTCATTCGATAATGTCAGGGATGTAGCCTTACCAAAACTCTGTGAATCCCAAAGAATAGAGCCAAAAGGGATTAATGTAGGGCCAATACTACCTGCAAGTCAGATCAAGCGAGGATACTCAAAGGATTACAGGGGAATAGATCTGAAAAATGAATCAACTATTATTTGGGTCACGGATGAACAGGGTTGGAAGCTTATGAGAGGGCCGGAGTGCGATATTCTTGTTTCTGATGAGGAAGTAAGCGAACGGTTCTTTGATGAGAATAAAAGAGGACTCAGAAATGCAAAAGGTGGTGGAAAAATTATAGGCGGTCTTACCCCTCCATATGAATTAGGAGGTGGGCCTACATGGACAAAAGAGAAAATAGTTGATGAAGCCCTTACTGACCCTGATATTACAGTAATTAAGGCTTGCATGGCTGATAATCCGGCTATTTCCGAAGAGTTTAAAAAACGATTTTCAAAGGGTAAAAGTCCAGAACAGATAAGAGTACAATTATTTGGTGAATATCCTTCATGGGGCAGGATTATTCATCATCCATTCCAGGATAGATATTGGGATAAAGAGGCTTGTGAAGGAAATATATTGCCGATGGAGAAGGCTTCGGATGATTTTTTTCCGCATAATTGGGAGGTTGATTGGGTTATGGCCTTCGATTGGCATGAAAGTAAGCCCTGTGTAGCTATTTGGGGATGGGTAGATAATGACGGCAATGTTACAATTTATGATGAATTGGCTCCTGAGGGAGCTGAAAATAA
>CAZRIQ010000602.1:0-1632 GCA_964600175.1 uncultured Melioribacter sp.
ACTTTGTTTGGAGTACCAGAAAAAAGGAATGTGTGTTCCTATAATTAGACCGAAATCATTTATCGGTCCCGAACGACTTGGCGTTTTTGCATTACTTTATGATTGGGCGTACACAGGTCATAACTTCCCGATGATCGGTAGAGGTAATAACCGTTACCAACTTCTCGATGTTGAAGATCTTTGCGAAGCTGTTTACCTTACAATTACACAGCCCGAAGAAAAGGTAAACGATATATTTAACATCGGCGCGAAAGAATATACAACAATGAAAGAAGATTACCAGGCTGTACTTGATGCTGCCGGACATAACAAAAAAATTGTCGGGCTACCTGAAAGACCGATCATAGTTACTTTACGCTTGCTTGAAAAATTGAAACTCTCTCCTCTTTATAAATGGGTTTACGAAACAGCATCGAAGGATTCGTTTGTATCAATCGAAAAAGCGGAAAAAATTTTGGGCTTTACACCTAAGTATTCCAACAAAGATGCATTGATTAGAAATTACAAATGGTATCTAGATAACCTGGATTCATTTAAAGACCAATCCGGTGTTTCTCATCGCGTTCCCTGGAAGCAAGGAATTTTGAAACTGGCAAAGGTGGTGTTTTGATTATAAGAGAGCTTCCACCTTTCAAAAAAGTGGAAGCTTTTCATAAGAAATTTTGCTTTGTAAATCATTTTCAATTTTATACATTTTCCGCCGTTTTTATACAATTTGTTGAAACAAGCAAAAAATATTTCCATATTCACAATAAAGTGAATTAATAAAGGAGCAAAAATGGCTAGCAAAAAAGATTACTTAAAAGATGTGGTCAAACACATCGATATAAAAGAACACAACGTTGTTAAACTTATCGATTCGATGCAGCACATGGCTTTTTCCGCAAGGGATTTGTACAGAGCCTCAAACATTTTTGAACGAATGATTTTAGATAAAGATTGCACAGTAATCTTAACTCTGGCGGGAAGTCTATTCAGTGCCGGATTAAAACGTGTTGTGTTTGATTTGGTAAACAATAACATGGTCGATGCAATCGTTTCTACCGGTGCAATTATGGTTGACCAGGATTTCTTCGAAGCATTGGGATTCAAACATTACATCGGAACTCCATTCGTTGATGATAACGTGATGCGCGAACTCCACATCGATAGAATTTACGATACATTTATTGATGAAGATGAATTGCGCGTTTGCGATGAAACAACAGCAAAAATTTTCGACAACCTTGAAGCGCGTCCTTACTCCTCACGAGAATTATTATGGAATTTCGGTAAGTACCTTGATGAAAACGGCGGACCAAAAGTTGACGACTCCGTAATTTATGCCGCATACAAAAACAATGTACCGATATTCGTCCCGGCATTCTCCGACTGCTCTGCAGGTTTCGGAATTATAATGCATCAAACTAAAAACCCAGATAAACATTTATCGTTCGATTCCGGCAAAGATTTTCTCGAACTCACACAGATAAAATTGAACAGCAAAGAGACCGGCATATTTATGATAGGCGGCGGTGTACCGAAAAACTTTACACAGGACATTGTTGTTGCTGCCGACATTTTACAGGAAGACGCTCCGATGCACAAATACGCAGTCCAAATTACAGTTGCAGATGTTAGAGACGGCGCACT
>CAZRIQ010000603.1:0-1632 GCA_964600175.1 uncultured Melioribacter sp.
GCTTCTTTCGAGGACCATGGGTTTGTCGATGAGTCCGGGCTTGCATTGTCGTCTCGATCACAATAAACCATCCGATAACGAGACCCATAACGAATAACTGAAACTCCATAGAAACCATTAGATGATCCACTGGAATCGATAATCTCATCAGCGGAATATTCTATGCTATCTGAACTAAAGTCTTCATCAAATTTAACCCAGCCAAGCCGCCATTTGGCATCTAATGCATTGTAACCATAGGCGTATCCAATATATCGGTCATCTGAATTCAGCTTTATTATAGACGTTACGCCTATCGCATCTCGTCGCCAATCATTATTGCCACTTGGTTCAAATATCGGCGCATCGGAATTAAGCGCAGACCATGACGAAAAATCATCTTCTGATGCAGAAAAAGCACCGGTCTGACAATAGACGAGCGAGCTGTTTGTTCCGATAACCATAGCTACATAATCGCCATTCGAATGCCTGAAAACTCCACCACTGAGAACATAACCTCTCCTCCAGGACGATCCGGCACTATTGCCTATTATTGGCAAACCGGCCGGAAAAGACCATCTTGCTTCAAACGGATTGTAAAGCATAACTTTGTCGCCGATACTCCAATTTCCCTCGCTTCCTCGCGGCACGGTATAAGATAAAACTCCGGTAGAATATGTTCCGCCTGTGATTAATAATACATCTGTATAATCGCCAGAACGCGAAGGATCGGCTGATCCTGTAGTATTTTCCAGATTCATCAAAGCCCATTCTTTACCACTGGTAGGACTGAACAAAGACGCAATATATGGAACCCAACTCAAAGTAATTTCATTCGTTGTTGTGTTAATTGCGAAAACCGTAATTTCTGTTCCATCGGCCGTTGAAAGTAAATTATCTAACTCCTCATTTCGAATGCATGGCATTCCCGTCGGGAAAAAATCTTCTCCCAAATAAAAAGGTTCTTTTATCGTTGCAATATCACCTGGTTGGAGCGCAGTTCCGGCAAGCGCATCGATGGGAGCAATGGTTTCGCGGATTCCTTGCTCGCTAACAAGATTCGTATCAACGCCCGGATCGCCGACCTCTGTCGCCAAGCCGAGGCTATCCTTTAGTTGATTATTAACAGACGTAAACTGCGGAATTTGATTTTCTACCGTTGTTGTATCATCGCTTGTAACGGCGTTGGCTGTCGTTTCAACTTGATCTAGTGTTTCCAGCGCCTTTTGCAGCGTATTATCTTCGCTCGATAAATTATTGCTAAAATTGCTTATATCCACCGAACTCTGTGAGGCTGGCAATTTGGTGTTTGGTGAATATTTCTCTAAATTCAATAGACCTTTAATCGTAAGCCCAGGATATAATTTTATCAGATATTCTCTAAGTTGTTGTAAAGTCATATTAATTTGCTGCCAATGTTAATTCAATATTTAAAGAAGCATCAGTCAAATAATCACCACTTAAAATACTATATGTTACTCCGATTTTATCACCAGCACTAAAAGTGTAATCACCAGGTGAGAAAACAACAAATTTTGAACCGAGAGCAGATTCCGCTACAGTTATATAAGTATATGCAGAAATTACCCCATTAACAATAACTACAATTGAGAATGATGTATCATTTGAAACATTTTGTCCTGTCCAAGACAG
>CAZRIQ010000604.1:0-1630 GCA_964600175.1 uncultured Melioribacter sp.
TATACTTTATAAAACGCTTCGATAACTTTGGAAGTTAGTTCTTTGTGTAAATATACTTCCATGTTTTATATCTGTGTATATCTGTTGAATCTGTGTTATCAGCGTGCTATTGCCTTTTCGTTTGCCTTAAGTCAAAAGCAAAAACCTTTGTTATCACTATTCTATTTACAAAACAAATTTTTCAAAAGAAAGCCTTACCGTTAACAAACTACAGATTAATACCAAATATTTTTTATCTATTTCGTTGAATGCCGATAACTGGTAACTATCGATATCAAGTACACCGAACAAATTGTCATTTTTTAATATAGGAACGACGATCTCGGATTTTGAACCGTCGTCACAGGCAATATGACCCGGAAATTTTTCAACGTCTTCTACAATTATCGTTTGTCTTTTTTCAGCCGATGTTCCGCAAACGCCTTTACCGACCCGGATTGTTGTGCAAGCAACTTTGCCTTGAAATGGTCCCAAGTAAAGTATATTATCTTTAAATAAGTAAAATCCAACCCAGCTAATTTTAGCGAACGCATCTTTCAGAGCGGCAGTAACATTGGCAAGATTCGAAACCAGCGGCTCATCCGGATTCAGCAATGTCTCTATTTGAGGTAAGAGCGATTTATATATTTCTTCTTCGGAAAGATCTTTATTAACGGTTATCGTTTCTGACATACTTAATTATTTTCTTTTCTTTCGCTTGGGTTTACTTTGAGTCTTTGTCTTTCCAAAAACATACGGAATAGCTTCTTTAATCCTGCTGATAGAAATTATTTTCAAACCTTCTTTGACTTCATCTTTAATTTCGGAAAGATCTGTTTCATTCTCTTTAGGAATAAGAACGGTTTTGATTCCTGTTCTTTTTGCCGCCAACAGTTTTTCATTCAAACCGCCTATGGGAAGTACTTTTCCGCGCAGGGTTATTTCGCCGGTCATTGCAATATCGGAACGCGCAGGTTTACCGCTTACGGCTGAATACATTGCCATTGCAAGTGTTATTCCTGCCGAAGGTCCGTCTTTTGGAATTGCACCTTCAGGCAAATGAATATGGATTTCTTTCCCTTTCGAAAAGTGGTTGATAAGTTTAAATTCCTTTGCATTTGAACGCAAATAACTTAATGCAGCCTGTGCAGATTCTTTCATCACATCGCCGAGCTGACCTGTTAATGTGAGTTTTTCGGGTCCGTCCATTATTGTTGCATCGACTTGCAAGATTTCTCCGCCGACACTCGTCCAAGCTAAACCTGTTACGCTGCCGACACGTAGTTCTCTATCCGCTTTTTGTGGTCTAAATTTAGGTATCCCGAGAAACTTTTCAATTTTTTCGGGGTCGATTTTGAATTTTTTAGCGGAATGTTTTTTCCCGTTTTGTGATTTCATTATAACAATTTCACGTGCTGTCTTTCTTAATACGGAAGCAATTTCTCTTTCGAGATTTCTAACTCCGGCTTCTCTTGTGTATTCGTTAGTCAGTTTTATAATTGATTCGTCTCCGAAATCGATTTTATATTTTTCCAAACCGTGTAGTTTTATCTGCTTGGGAATAATATGTCTTTTGGCTATCTGGACTTTTTCATGTTCAAGATATCCCGGCAGTTCTATTATTTCCATTCTGTCCTGTAAGGGGAGTGGA
>CAZRIQ010000605.1:0-1628 GCA_964600175.1 uncultured Melioribacter sp.
CCTATACAGCACTAACCGGAAACACCATAGACCGACACATCGAAGAAACACTCAACAGAAACAAAAAGAACAAAACCATACACATCGATCTATGGCGTGTCCTCTACGATGGGCACATACTCCACTTCAAAGAAGGCGAATTGGAGCAAATTGCAGTATGTAAGGATTCCTTACTAACTGCTTCAGATGGCAAAAAATATAAAACGAAATTTTATAATCTGGATGTGATCATCTCTGTGGGTTATCGCGTAAAATCATTACGAGGCACACAGTTCCGAATTTGGGCCAATAAAGTGCTGCAAGATTACCTTTTAAAAGGATATGCTATATACAATCGTTTGGAAAAAGTTGAAAATGATGTGTTTCATATTAAGGATAAAGTTAACAGAATCGAATTTCAAATAAATACTAATTTGCCCCCGAATGAAGGTATTTTCTTCAATGGTCAGATTTTCGATGCCTGGGAATTCGTTTCCGGATTAATCAGGAAAGCAAAACGAAGTATCATCTTAATCGATAATTATATAGATGATTCGGTGCTGTCATTGTTGGCAAAAAGAAATCCCGGTGTAAAAGCAACTATTTACACAGGCAAGATATCTAAACAACTCGAAACAGATATCAAAAAACACAACAGGCAATATCCGGAAATAGAGCTAAAGCACTTTACAAAATCCCACGACCGTTTTTTGATTATTGACAATACATCGGTTTATCACATTGGTGCTTCGCTAAAAGACCTCGGTAAAAAATGGTTTGCATTTTCAAAAATTGAACTTGATCCGTTAGAGATTATCAATAAACTCTCAACCCGGAACAAAGGTTAAGGCTTAGGTTAAGGTTAAGAAAATGAACCCGAATCTCCACCTCAACCTTCACCTCAACCTGACACAAGGTTAAGGCTTAGGTTAAGGTTAAGACAACAAGCAATAAACCACTTTCTCAACCTCAACCTGGAACTCAATACTTTTGCCTTATTATTTTTTACTTTTGCCTTATTACTCAACCTAAACCTCCTCAACCGTAACCTTTAAAGAATCATTCGCTGTCAACAAATAATTTTAAACATATTTGTTTCTTGATAAAGAATAATATTAACTCCCTTTAATGATCAAAGACAGGTTAAAGGAAATAATGTACGATCAAAAAGCGGTTTTCAATAACAGAAAATCATTGATCCCACGAGATGTTGATCTTGAAAAATACATTTCAACAATACAGGTGGTTATTATTTCCGGTATTCGCAGATGCGGGAAATCCTCTTTACTATACCTTATTAAAGAAAAGATGAAATTGAAAGAAGCAGGGTATTGTTATTTTAATTTCGATGACGAAAGAATTCCTGCCGACATTGCTATCCTTGAAGAAATTCATAACCTGCATATTGAAGTTTATGGAAAAGAGCCGGTATTCTTCCTCGATGAAATCCAAAATATAAATCATTGGGAAAAATTCGTTAACCGGTTGTATGAGCAAGGTATCAAAGTTTTTGTTACCGGTTCCAATGCAAAAATGCTTAGTTCAGAGATATCTACCAGTCTTACCGGACGAAATAAATTGATTGAATTATTTCCCTTTTCTTTTTCTGAATTCCTCCGATATATTGGCAATCAATACGATTTAGATCG
>CAZRIQ010000606.1:0-1626 GCA_964600175.1 uncultured Melioribacter sp.
GTACCAAAAATTCAAGTTTTTGTTTTTTTTAATCATTATCTAATCCTAATATCGCACAAATAGGGATTATTGCCTCAAACTTGTACACATTAATAGGCAATATAATTTTTTAATTAACTTATTGCAAGTAAATAAGTTAATTGGGAAAATTAAAGTAGAATAACAGATTGCTTTGCTTAACTTGTTGTTTATTGTTAAAACAAAGAGAAATTTTCCTTAAAATTGGCTGTATTGATCCAACAATGCTTTGACAAATAAACTTGCAATTCTTTCCCCTCCTTCCGGCGTAAAGTGAGCATAGTCTCTTAATGCCATTGGAGGTGCAGCCGTAACCCATTTATACATTGAATTTTCACCACCCATAGCTTCCCAAAGATTCCAAAAAGCAATATTTGTTTTCTCTGCAATTCTTTTTTGAGCTTCGAGAATTATAGGTACATCCGGATTAGTAACAAATCTGGACCCGATCTTCATCGTTTTATCTTCAACACTTATTAGTATTATGCTGCAATCTGGAAACAGCCTTTTATATTTATTTATAACCTCTACCATCTTGCTTTCATATACCGTGTAAATCCCTTTATTGGGAGATGTAACATTGGCACCGTAATTAAAAATCAGTAACTTATAATTCATAAGTTTATCAAAACTGCGCAGCATATTATCATCCAAATCCAGCAAGGAAACACCTGAATTCCCGGGCATCGAAAAATTATCCACGTACAAACCGGTATTCGATTCAAGACTCACTCCATATATATACGGTTTCTTCCCGGAAATGAATTTCATAAGAAGCGAAGTAATCGGTACTCTTGAATTTATTGCGGATTGATTTATCGAACTCCCGTTTTTAAAATTAATTATTGATTGGGAGCTACCGTTCAGAGTACATTCTATCGTTGATGACTCATCTGCATTGTTGTAAAAAATCCGTGCGCTTTCAAAACTTCTTGTTGACCTGAGATAATTAGTTGTCTGATACTTGACCCAACTGTCCGGTGCAGGTATAGCAACATTACCGCTAATCCCGTAAGGAAGCCGTTGCGGATTTCTTGTAACAATCGATACCGAATTCCAATCGTTTGAAAAATCATGATAGACAGACTGCCTCATCTTTATATCTTGCGCTATGATCGGGACAAAACCGATCCCGTTTCCGCCAAACTTTTCTTGTAAGTATTGCCGCACATATTCGCTAATTACATCTCCTAAAATTATTGAATCGCCATAATATCCCACTCTCACACGTTTTTTCCCGGTTTCTTTGAGTACATCGAAAAAATATTTTAACTGAGCAGTGTTGCCGGTAATTGGCACGTATTTCCCAAGATTATTGTTCTGGATGCTATACTGATTGCTTACACCGGAATTTTTTGTCAATCTGAACATTCCGAACGGAAGTTCCATTACTACATCCGGAAGTTTAACAGAAGCGATATTGGTTTCTCTTACATCTAATTTAATGTTATAAAAATGTGAGGAAAATATTACCGATAACAGAAACGACAATGTGAACACAAATGTATGTGTAATTTTTTGATTATTGGTCACTATTTTCTCCTTACAATAAGAGGCAGTTTAAATAATATTTATGATACCGGATTAATCTCTAAACTCTTCTTTTAT
>CAZRIQ010000607.1:0-1626 GCA_964600175.1 uncultured Melioribacter sp.
ATTATTCACTTAACAATAACCACTGGACCGTTTGCTATTCCCTCTTCTAATATCCTGATGTACCTCTGCGCCTCTGATAATTCATTTACCAAGTTAGTGATTTCCTTGTTAGCTTCTGCAAGTTCAACGTTTAAAGCATTGAGTTCTGTACCCAACTGAGTTATATTATCACTCTTAGGCGCGATAATTTGAGTTAGATTATTTATTTGACTCTGCAAGTTGGAGATTCGACTGTCCAACTGTTCAATTTCAGATTTTTTATTGGTTACTTCGTTTTTGAGGTCGGAAATCCTTTCTGTTAGTATAGAACGGGGAATAATGACATTTTGAAAGATTAAGTAACCACTCGTGAGACTAATGCAAACAATAACGATTATAGCTGCTATCTTTTTGAGCGTGGATTTTTTTATCTTAATTTCTTCCTGCAACCTGGGCCGCCTTATAATGACTAACTTTTCATTATTCATTCATTTTACTTATTTAATTTTCTTCAAGTCTTCCCTTTTAGCTAGCTTTCAAAAAAGAGACCCTAACAATGCCCAGTATGCCAAACCTGTAAAGATAGTTATGATGAATCCAAGAAATAGAATGGAGTCTGCCATCCCTCGGTCTTGGTCTTTCACACCTACATAGCCGATAAGTCCACCTATAAGCCCAAACAGTAAGGGAGCCAAATACCACCAAGAAGTGGGGGATTCGCGGTATTCATTCGATTCTTTGGATGAACTCCCATCGCTATACAAGCTCACATCTTCATGTGAACCCTGATGAAGAGGCTCTTCGAGAGTTGCAGATTTACTTGAAGGCAACTCTGCACCTAAACTATTGGGTTTCTCTAGTTTTTCTTCAAGGGTCCTAATGCTTATTTTATACGATGCTTCGCTTATTTTACCCTCTTTGTATAATGCGGCAAACTTCTTGAAGGTCTGTTTTGTTTCATCTAGTTCATCGATTTTCTTCTCTATTGTTTTAACATCAGCTAGATATGATTCTTCACTTATCTTGCCGTCTGCAAAGAGAAGTGCAAGACTCTGGAGTTTTGCCTCATAATTCTCAGTTTCTTCTTTTTTATTTGTCAGTCTTCTTTCCTCTACTGTTACTTGCTTCTCTTTCAATTCGACCTCTGAAACTTCCTGTTGCTTTGCAAGAATTGTCTTGGCTTTGATTGATTCACGCCAAACAGAAGTCAAAGAGTAAACTATGCCATATACAAAAACAAGTAACCCCCCTATGAGAACAAAATTAGCCACTGAACCGTAAGTATATACTCCTTGATTACTCCACCAACTCAAAGAACTCGCTAAGTTGTCTATTTCAGCTTGAGTTAACCCGCTTTGACTGAGATCCAATTCCAAAATTTCGCACTTATAGTGAGGATACCAAGATAGTAAAAAACCTGTTAAAATTAATGCTGCGCCAACGATAAAAATTACAGTGAATTTAATCCAAAGCTACGCCATAAAGTCGATATATCAAAGGAATGAATATAAAAAATTATCGAGCGCCTTTATACAAGGGCTACAGCCTTTTCACTTAAATATGTGATAAAACACCTTAAAATAACAGATAAGTCGGGCGAACTGACACTTTCCTATACGGAAAATTTATCAGCAAAAGAGTCGTGAA
>CAZRIQ010000608.1:0-1611 GCA_964600175.1 uncultured Melioribacter sp.
ACGTTTTTAATAGAGCTTCCGGCTACAGCGGATAAGAATAAATTAACTTTATATGAGGGGAAAAAACAATGGATGAAGTGTTAATTAAAATCGGTGGTATTTTTAACCTTGGAATTGCAATCTTTCATCTATTTTTTTGGCGGCTTTTTCATTGGAAGAAAGATTTGGCACGTATAACTGCCGTTAACAGTGCTATAATGCAGGTGATGAATTTGTGTCTCGCGTTTGTTTTCATTGTTGCAGCGTATATCTCAATATTTTATTCTTTCGAACTGATCTCTACAAATTTGGGCAGGACTATACTGATTGCAATCTCTGTATTTTGGTTTATCAGATTTATCGAACAAATTGTTTTCTTCGGGATTAAAAACCGGGGATCAATCGCTTTTGCTTTTTTATCAATTATCGGTTGTATCATTTATTTGATCCCCTTACTTTCTTAAATAAATATCGGGTAATTTGAAATGAGTAATAAAAATCAAAACAAGGTTATCTTAGCTCTATCGATTCCGTTGACGGTTTTGTTAATACTTGTAAGCTGTGTGGGTCTTTTTGTCCCCGGTACATATTCAACGGAAACAGTGAACTGGGCTGCACAGGCAATCGCGCAGGATATTGCAGATCTCTTTTTGGTTACTCCTCTTTTAATAATCGCAACTTTTTTCGCTTATAGAAAAAGCAAAGTAGGAATATTGATGTGGGGAGGAACTCTTTTTTACATCATCTACACTTTTATAATCTATTGTTTCGATGTTCATTTCAACAGTCTTTTTTTGTTTTATTGTTTGACGCTCGGTTTGTCTTTCTATTCGTTTGTATATTTTTTACTCATGTACTTCAAAGAACCGGTAGCGGATTGGTTTAACGATAAGGTGCCTGTTAAGACTGTCGGGATTTACATTATTATTCTCGCCGCGTTGTTTTATTTGCTCTGGCTTTCCGAAGTTATACCGGCAATGATCAACGGTAAGGCACCGGAAAGTATTGCTGAGATAGGATTATTCACAAACCCGGTACATGCAATCGATTTGTCGGTTTGTCTTCCGGCACTTATAATATCCGGGATTTTCCTGTTGAAAAGAAAAACATTGGGATTTTTACTTGCACCCGTATTTTTGATATTTATGATTTTAATGGACATAACAATAGTCGTGATGATAATTGTGGAAAATATTAGAGGACTGGGAGAGGATTATACGTTTATGGTTGTTATGAGTATTCTTGCAGTGATAAGTGTAGTGATGCTGTTTAAGTTTCTAAGAAGTATTAAACCGGCGCATTAAATTTTCTATTATGAGGATATTTTTTATTGCATTTGAAAAAGTGCGGAGTTAAGTTGCAATTACTTCTTGTGCTCTGCGGAGAACTTGCCCGCCAGTTTGTTTGGCGGGTTGCACGCCCCTCTCTAAAGAGTCTAACGCCGATCAAAAATATATTTCCTTTACTGTTCGTTGAAAAGACGAAGAAAGTCTTTATATAGATGTTTTAAATGACCTTGTGTCGAGGTAAAGAGTCCGTTAGACTGAAGTAAGAAAGGAACATAGATATGCAGACCATATTTTTAAATGTTGTGTTTGTTACAAGAAAACGAAACTTTTGGAACGATATCAT
>CAZRIQ010000609.1:0-1606 GCA_964600175.1 uncultured Melioribacter sp.
ACATTTTAACCGATTCTACCGCTGCAAATTTTGAACAAACAGAAAAAGAAATCAGCAAGATCAAATTTGATCATTCAGTCTCCCCTTTCGTTGATGGAAAAGTAATTGCAATCAATAGAAAGAGTTATGAAATACTTAACCTAAAAGGGACCCCGGATTCAAACACAAAAGAAAGTTGGGGTGTAAGTACAAAGATTATTTCCGGTAAATTCGATTTATCCCGAAATGAAGGGATCGACAAAATAATTTTAGGTTTGCCTATCGCCCTGCGTTTATCTGCACGTGTGGGAGATACAATTTCTGTTACTTCCGCTTATAATATCGGAAAGACAATTACGGGATTGTCTATACCGTCAACGAAAAAATTCAAAATTGCCGGGTTGTTTGAATCGAATAATCGAGATTATGATGTTTCATACGTTTTCACTTCTATTTCTGCCGGGCAAAAATTATTCGGACTCGGCAACAAAATCAACGGCTTCGATATTCGTTTAACCGACATTGAAAAGTCTAACAACGTGAAAGACATTCTCGAACAAAAATTGAGCAACCGCGACTATTCAATTTATTCATGGTATGATCTTCATAAAGATCTCTACAATGTTATGCTAATCGAGCGTTGGTCGGCATATATTTTACTATGTTTGATTATTGCAGTAGCAACGTTTAACATTTTAGGTTCACTTACAATGTCGGTGATCGAAAAGAAAAAAGATATCGGTGTAATCCGTTCGTTCGGTGCAAATAAATCATCTGTGCTAAAAATATTCCTGAACGAAGGTTTCTTACTTGGTCTGCTCGGTACTATTTTCGGAATACTATTCGGTTTGTTAATTTGTTATCTACAGATCAAATACAATTTTTATCCGCTCGATCCGACCAAATATATTATCGATGCTCTTCCCGTCCAGATACGGATTAGCGATATTTTGGCAATCGGCGGAATGTCGTTTCTTTTAACGTTCCTTGCCGCTTTGTACCCGGCAAAGAGAGCAGCTAACACAAATATTATCGAGTCAATCAAGTATGAATAATATGATCATCGAAACTAAAAATATTCACAAGTCGTTTCTTAAATCCGACGACAAAAGATTGGAAATACTCAAAGGGATTTCCTTTACTCTCGAAGAAAAGAAAATTACTGTTATCGAAGGAGCTTCCGGCGCCGGCAAAAGCACGTTGCTGCATATCATTAGCGGACTCGACTTGCCGGATACCGGTGAAGTTTTCATAAAAGGAACAAACATTTTTTCTTTGAGTGACGAAAAACTTTCCAAGTTCAGAAATCAGAACATCGGATTTGTATTTCAATTCCATCATTTACTGCCGGAATTTACGGCACTCGAAAATGTTGCAATTCCTGTGATGATTGGAGAAAAAAGTAAAGCAAAGGCATTTGCAAGGGCAAAAGAACTTCTTGAATTAGTTGGTTTACATGAAAGAACAGATCACAAGCCGGCTGAACTTTCCGGGGGCGAACAGCAGAGAGTTGCCGTTGCAAGAGCTCTCGCAAACAACCCGTCTATTATTTTTGCAGATGAACCAACCGGCAACCTGGATTCTCTAAATAGTGAAATGATCCACAAACTATTCCTCGATTTGAAAG
>CAZRIQ010000610.1:0-1600 GCA_964600175.1 uncultured Melioribacter sp.
TAAAGATATCGGCATACATAAAGTTTTAGGTGCTTCTGTTACCAGTATTGTTTTTCTGATATCAAGGAATTTTTTAGGGTGGGTTATTTTTTCAAATGCTATCGCCTGGCCTGTTGCATATTTTGTTATGAATAAGTGGCTGCAAAATTTCGCTTATCGTATTGATCTTACCATCTGGCCATTTATATCGGCAGGATTGGTTGCATTGGTGATTGCGTTGCTAACAGTCAGCTGGCAGGCTATTCGTGCGGCAACTTCAAACCCGGTTAAATCATTAAGATATGAATAGTTTAATTAACAATTAACAATTTACGCCGGATGCGGATTAGTCTTTCGTTCAAAAAATTAAAAATGAAAAATTTGTAGGAAATGTTTAAAAATTATTTGAAAATAGCTCTGAGAAACATAAGTAAAAATAAAGCTTATTCGACTATTAATATATCCGGATTGGCGATCGGGATGGCATGTTTCATCGTTATATCACTTTATATTCAGTATGAATTGAGCTACGATAAATTCAACAAGAATGGTAATCAAATTTACCGGATTATTTTGAATCCCGGCAATACTGCCTACCAGGGTAAAGACGGATTCAACGTTACTCCTGCGCCACTTGTACCTGTCTTAAAAACAGAATGCCCCGAAATTGTTCATGCGTCGCATGTTTATAAAGGTTTTCCGGATCCTTTGGTTCAATACGGAGAAAATTCATTTGTAGAAAAAAAGTTTTTTTATGCCGATCCTGATTTTTTATCAATGTTCACTTTTCAGCTTATATCAGGAAATCCTAAAACAGTACTTAGTGAACCGTATTCCGTTTTGATAACCCAGAAAATATCAGATAAATATTTCGGTAATAAAAATCCTATCGGAGAATCACTTACAATAAATGAAAAAGATCAGTATCTGGTTACCGGCGTAATAAAAGACGTTCCTCAAAATGCTCATTTTACTTTTGACTTTTTGTGTTCATTCAGTACGCTTTACTCGCAAATACACAATATGGATAGATGGGACAACAATAACTACCAGGCTTATGTCCAGCTTTTACCCGGTACTTCTTTGGCTGATCTTGAAACCAAATTTGATATAATAAGCAAAAAGTATAATGGTGAGGAATCTAAATATATTTATCGACTTGAACATCTTTACCGCATCCATCTTTACGGTGACCGCAATTTTGAAATTGAAAATAACGGAGATGTTCGATTCCTGTACCTGTTTGGAGCGATCGGATTTTTCATATTATTGATTGTCTGCTTTAATTATGTAAACATTTCAACCGCCCAATCGGTTAAACGGTCAAAAGAAGTAGGCTTAAGAAAAGTTGTAGGCGCAAACCGTATTCAACTTATACGTCAATTTTTAGTTGAATCGTTAGTCATCTCTTTTCTCGGATTTTGCCTTGCAATATTATTTGTTGAATTATTCCTGCCCGTGTTCAATTCCTTTATGAATACGGATATTCAATTTTCACTCTTCGCAGATATGAAAATTTTCTTTGTTTTATCCGGTATTTCGTTGTTTATTGGTTGTCTTGCAGGTGCCTACCCTGCATTTTTTGCCAGCGCATTTCAACCCGATTATATTCTTAAAAGCG
>CAZRIQ010000611.1:0-1593 GCA_964600175.1 uncultured Melioribacter sp.
GGGTCCGTCACCTACAATAACTAACTTTTTACCGGTTATGTTAAAAGCTTCAATTGCAATTTCAACTTTCTTATACGGCACAAATGCACTTACAATTAGGAAATAATCTTCATTCTTTTCCGAAACACGGAATAATGAAGTATCGACAGGCGGATAAATCACATCCGATTCCCGGTTATAGTGTTTTTTGATTCGCCCTGCGACATTATGAGAATTCGCAATGTAATAATGGACACGTCCGCTAGTTTGAACATCCCATTTGCGTAAACGAGGTGCAAAAAAACTCATCGCTGTTCTCGTTAAAAATCCTGCTTTGTCTTTGCTGAAATATTCGTCGTACATTTCCCAAACATAACGCATGGGTGTATGGCAATAGCAAATATGCAGACTCCCTTTCCTTGGTTTTGCACCCTTTGCAACGCAATTACTGGAAGAAATGATAATATCAAATTCCGAAAAATCAATCGACTCTATTGCAGAAGGAAAAAGCGGAAGATAGTTTCTATACTTTTTTTCTTTTAGAGGAAGTCTATCTATAAAAGTAGTTTTGATATTCATCTTCTCTATAGTCTGAGAAAGTGTGCCTTTATTATGCAGCAATGTAATCAGGGTTGCATCCGGATACAATTCACATAGAACTTCCAATACCTTTTCGCCGCCGCGCATGCCCGTAAGCCAATCGTGAACTAAAGCAATTTTTGTGTTTTTCATATCCACAATTTATATAATAGATTACGGGAGTAAGAGAAAAACATTTTTAGAAAAGAACTTCTATGTATTAAAGACTAATTTTTGACTTTGGAAGAAAGATAATTTTCAAATTCAGTCACTATATTCTTCCAGCTTAACAGTAAATGTATTTTGCTTATCCCCTCTTTCAATAAAGTTTCTCTAATTCCCGGGTTTTCAAAAACATAAAATATTTTCTCGGCGAACTCATTTTCATCACCTGCGATAAAAATATATTTTTTTAATTCTTCCGGTAAACCGGAAACAGCAAGTTCGGTTGAAACAACCGGAACGCCTAATGCGAGTGACTCGATTACTTTGTTTAACGTCCCAGCTCCAAATCTTATCGGCACAACATTCACTTCGCTTTTCAAATATTCTTGCTTAATATTTTCCACAAATCCTTTTACAACAATATTTTCCGAAGCGAGATTTTGAATTTTAGACGTAGGTTTTTGACCGACAATATAAAATTCTGAATCCCCGTATTTTTCAATCACCTTTGGGAGAATCATCTTAGCAAAATAATATACGGCATCACCATTAGGGAAATAAGGCATATTACCAGTGAATATTATTCTATGTTTTTCATAAGCGGTCCCATCGGATGTGAAGCGACTGGTATCAAAACCATTTCTGAGAATCCCGATGTTGGAATGAAGTTGTTTCTTTTCCAAATATTCTTTGTCCTTTTCAGAACAGACAAAAAGAGAATCAAACTTACCCGAGACTTTCTCATATTCTTCTATTCTCTTAAGTTCAATTTTTACAGCAAACTTTTTAATAGGGTTTCTTATTATCTCAACAAAACGTGTCAGGTAAAGTGAAACGGCATCCGTAAAATCCAGAATCTTAATTGCGTTT
>CAZRIQ010000612.1:0-1580 GCA_964600175.1 uncultured Melioribacter sp.
CGCTCTGCGGGATGCCTCGTCTTTACATTCCACACAAGTATTTACACTATGCTCAATATTCTATTCAGCTGCTTATCAGTTACTTCAGTAAACTCTTTATACGTTGCCGGGTGTCTCCTGTTAATGTAAAGCATAAGCAATCCGGGTACGAAAAACCGCAGCTGCATTTTCATCATTTCTGCTTCACCCGCTTTTAAAATATCATTGGCAATACAATAATTCCATTGGTCTTCGCACAACCTATCGAGAAAGGTGTTTACTAATTCAATCGTGGGCTGCTTGCCCTCAAGATTATTAATTCTTTCGATGAAGAAGAGATCAAACGTACCGGGATACTGAACGAAATATTTTATGTATGTTTTTGCGATGGCTTTGATTTTCTCAATTCCATCCGGAATTTTTTCAGTTTCCTTTTTGACGCTTTCTTCACATTCTTCCTGGAAATCCTTCACGCATTCGAATACCAGGCTTTTTGCATCTGTAAAATAGTTGTACAAAGTTGCGTAGGAGTAACCTGCACGCTCGGCAATGTTCCTAACGCTGATACTCCTTAAACCTTCACCTTTAAGAATTTCCTTTGTCGCCTCGACGAAGTAACTCTTCATTCTCTGTTCTTGAATCTCTTTTCGTTCCACTGTAACACCGTTTATTAAATTAACACCGTTAATATAATTAATGGCGTTATTAACCACAACCATTTGTTTTGAAAGAGTGGAATATTTACATATTTACTTGGAATGATACCTTTCGCTTACTATTAATTATATTTCTAAAATCAATTCGTTATATTTGTATAACATGTTAAACAAACGCAACTATTTTATGTCAACACTAAAAGCATATAGACTGCCGAAAGACCTAAAAGAACTTTTGGAAACAACAGCAAAGAAAACAAATAGAACGGAAACCTTTTATGTTATTGAAGCTCTGAAAAAATATTTTGAAGAATATTACGATTATCAAGTAGCAAAGGACCGTTTTGAAGATCATTCCGATGAAATTATTACTTCAGAAGAAATGAGAAAGCGGCTTGGACTATAAGATTCTTTATAAGGCTTCTGTAGAAAAAGACTTAAGAAAGATCGACAAAAAAATTCAAGTATCGATTCTAAATGATATTGAAACTAACTTAGCAAAAGATCCCCGCACTCTCGGTAAACCGCTCAAGGGAAGTTATAAAGGTTATTGGAGTTACCGTTTCGGAGATTACAGAGTTATTTATAAAATCTCGGATGTTGAAATTCTCATTCTTGTTCTCAGAATCGCACACAGAAAAGAAGTTTACAGATAAGTTGTTTTAGTACTAACCCACTCCATAATTGCAGTTAATTAGTCTTACTCCGGCAGATTTAATGTTGAGGGAACTTCGGCATTACGAGATGTCTATTTACTCAAATCTCAATACTCATATCTAAAACACTCAGTTGCGCTGCTTCTTTTTATAGAATATTTCTAAGTAATTCGAATATCCATCCTCTTTTGCAATTTTTGTAAAAGCCAAGTAAGCTAGAAAATAAAAAGGCAATGCCCAGCCGAATTTGAACCAAATACTGTTACTAAAACCTATAAGAAAAAATATT
>CAZRIQ010000613.1:0-1578 GCA_964600175.1 uncultured Melioribacter sp.
AATCCGTTCATGTTTACTTCTCCTAAAAGTTGCTTTCAAATTTACTTAGAACCGTTGCCTGTTTCAAATCAGCAAATAACTATGAAATTATTACACACTTTCCGAAACAAATGTTCCGCTAAAAAAACAAATTCACGATCTCCAACTTCCTGTTTTTTACTTTCAACTTTACAACTTGTCACTTTCAACTAATTTACCTTGCCTTTATAAACTTTTATCTTTAAAATCGTCTACCAAAATAAGAGGAAATTATGCGAAGAACCGCGGGTTTATTCCTGTTACTCTTCATCTCCACTTCAGTTTTCGCACAAAATACTTATGAATTTCTCCGGCTCGATACGAGTCCGAGAGCCGCCGCACTTGCCGGAAGCTTTGTTGCAAGCAATGACGATCCGAATGTAATTTTTTATAATCCCGCAGGCACTTATTTCCTTAAAGGTTCTCCCATTTCTTTTTCCTTCTTAAAATATTTGATGGACATTAACTCGGCAAGCCTTGCTTACTCAAGAGAGGTTGAAGATATAGGAAGATTCACAGCTGCAATTCAATACATTAACTACGGTAATTTTACACAAGCCACATCGGATGGTATTAAGACCGGCGAATTTTCAGCCGGCGACATTGCTTTTCTTGTCAGTTATGCAAATACACTCGGTGAAAATTTTTATTACGGCGCAACCGCTAAGTTTATCCATTCGTCGATTGCAGACCGTTCATCCAGCGGATATGCGTTTGATTTCGGACTTCATTATGCAATTCCCGAAAGCAACTGGAATTTTGGATTTGCAGTATTGAATCTCGGTAATCAACTCAGTTCCTATTTCGATACTAAAGAAGACCTTCCGCTTGACATGAGGTTAGGTTTTACAAAGCAGCTTGAAAAACTTCCTTTCAAATTCTACTGGTCATTTAACAGACTTAATGATAAAAAAGACAACTTCTTCGATCGTTTTAAGAATATCACTGCAGGCGGGGAATTCCTATTCAAGAGCGGGTTTAGATTTAGATTCGGTTATGACAGCCAGAAAAGAAAAGACTTGAAGATCGGGACAACTGCGGGATTAGCGGGATTCAACGTCGGCATTGGATTTAATGTATCATCGTATACTATAGACTACTCATTCTCATCACTCGGTTCGATCGGTTCGCTTCATAGGTTCGGAATTTCTACGGCGCTGTAATTTAAGGGAACTTGTTTAGCTTAGGAAAGGATACAACCTTGAATACTTTCATTCCTATCCTTTGAGCAAAGAATTGTTACACAAATAGGATTTTGGTAAGTTTAATTCATAAGGACATAGAAGATGGAAAAAATAATTA
The DNA here is from genome assembly GCA_964600175.1 of uncultured Melioribacter sp. Lineage (GTDB taxonomy): Bacteria > Bacteroidota > Ignavibacteria > Ignavibacteriales > Melioribacteraceae > Pyranulibacter. The sequence continues at coordinate 1,321 of CAZRIQ010000613.1, forward strand.
ACATACATCTAGAGAAATTGCCCGAGGGATATTATTTGGCTACCTCAGACGATATACAGGGTCTAGTAGCTCAGGGAAGAACAGTAACGGAAACAATTGAAATTGCGCGCGATGTAGTGAAAAAACTTTTAGAAGCACAAGATGTAAATGAACAGAACATAAAGAAATTACCGGATGCCGAATTAAAGTTTGATTATCCTTTGGTTGTTGGCATTTAATGGGAAGACTAGCCGGATTTAAGTATAGAGATGTTATTCG
>CAZRIQ010000614.1:0-1572 GCA_964600175.1 uncultured Melioribacter sp.
ATAACGACTAAAGGAACCTGTAAAGTATTTAAATCAAATAATATTAAGGCAGAAATGGTTGGCAAATTGGGGGAAGGCGATAGAAAAATATTAGATCTTATTAGAAAGAATGAACTGAAACTTATTATAAATACTCCTTCAGGTTCCAGGAGCCAATCGGATATGAAAGCCATAAGAAATACTGCAGTGATGTGCGGTGTTCCCTGTATTACTACTATTCAAGGCGCTCAGGCTGCGGTGAATGGGATAGAAGCTGTGAAAAAATCTGATTTTGAGGTAAAATCTATCCAGGAATACATAAAAAGTAATTTGTAATTATTACAGAAAGAGGGTGATAATAAAATGTTAGAGGCAGAAATTTACATTATACTTAAAGAAACAGTTTCTGACCCCCAGGGCTTGGCAATAAAACATGCTCTGAGTTCTTTAAAATACGATAATGTAGAGGAAGTCAGAGTCGGCAAATTAATCAAGATTAAACTTAATTCCAACAGTGAGGAAGATGCCAAAGTGATACTTGAGGATATGTGCAGAAAATTGCTGGCTAATCCTATAATAGAAAATTACAGTTTTAAGTTAAAAGTAAAAAGTGAAAAGTAGAAAGTAAAAATGAACAATGCAAAATGTAAAAGTAAAAAGTAAAAGCAGTATATAGTATTAGTATACAGGGATAAAAAGTTAAAGGGCGTAAAAATATCATGCAAAAAATAAAGTTTGGTATTGTTGTTTTTCCGGGTTCCAATTGCGATAAGGATTGTTTTTATGTGCTTGGCGATGTTTTAAAACAATCCGTCGGTTACATATGGCATAAAGATACAAATCTGGGCGATTTTGACTGTATTGTACTGCCTGGAGGATTCAGTTATGGAGATTATCTAAGAACGGGGGCTATCGCAAGGTTTTCGCCTGTAGTGAATTCGGTTATTGATTTTGCGAAAAACGGCGGTTTAGTAATCGGAATTTGCAATGGTTTCCAGATTCTGCTTGAATCAGGGCTTCTCCCGGGTGCAATGCTCAGGAATAGGAACCTTCATTTTATATGTAAACACGTGCATTTAAAGGTAGAAAATACGGCAACTGCTTTTACGCATCTGTGTAATGACAGTCATATTTTACAAATTCCGATAGCGCATAATGAGGGGAATTATTATATTGATAATGAAGAGTTGAAAAAGCTGGAAGATAACCGGCAGATTGTTTTCCGTTATTCTAATTTTCAGGGTGACGTTGAAGAAAAATATAATCCCAATGGCGCTGTTTCGAATATCGCCGGAATTATAAACACAGAAGGCAATGTTTTAGGTATGATGCCTCATCCGGAGAGGAGTTCTGAGAAAGAGATAGGTTCTGAAGACGGGGTATTAATTTTCGAATCAGTTATCAAATCCCTGGCTGTTTAAACAGTGGAGTTAATAAGAAATGGTAAAAACAGAAGTTTATAGAAGTCTTGTTTTAAGTGATAACGAATACAAAAGAATTGTAGAAATTCTAAAGCGCGAGCCGACTTCGACAGAATTAGCGATGTTTTCTGTAGAGTGGTCCGAGCATTGCGGATATCCGCGTTCACGCAAC
>CAZRIQ010000615.1:0-1570 GCA_964600175.1 uncultured Melioribacter sp.
CTCCTTCCCCCAATAACCGTGGAAAGGTGCATTTGTTGATACAGTTGCATCGATAATGTTGGAATTGGTTAACAATTGATTTCTTAAAGGTTCGAAACTGCTCTTATTGGATTCACCGTAAACATAGCATGTTAAAAGATTCTCTTTATCGAAACCGAGGTCTTTGGTTTTCATGTAGTGGACTTGCTTAACTACATAAATCGTACTGGTAATCAAAAGAACCGAAATACAAAATTGTGCCGTGACCAATGATTTTCTTAAAAAGCTTCTTGACGAACCTTTCCTGCTCTTTTTGAAAAGTGAAACATCTCCTTTTATAACATGAGCAGGTCTAAATCCTGAAAGATATAACGCCGGGTAGATTCCGGAAAGAAATCCCGTAACTATAAATACAGCCGCCATCAACACAAAAAATCTGTAATCACGTGCAAAGTTAATTTCAATGTGCCTTTCAACTATAGTATTGAAATACGGCAGCAGAAACTCTGCAAGCAAATAAGCCAATGCCAGCGAAATGAATACATATATCAATGCCTCGCCAATGAACTGTGAAAAAAGAGAAGGTCTTGAAGCGCCGACAACTTTGCGAACGCCGATTTCTTTTTTTCTCAGGAAAGAATTTGCCGTTGAAAGGTTTATATAATTTATGCACGCCAGCATCAAAACAAAGATTGCGAAGGCACCGATGTAATAAAGAGCTATTTCAATATCGTTTCTCTCATTAGCAGTGAGATGAAGTTCCGGTAAAGGTTTCAGATAAATCTTCTTGATATTATTGGGAACGTATTGATCCTGGAAATTGTAAATCTTCTTGTTGATATCCTTAAGAGAAACATTAGGTTTCAAAGTAACAAAAGTGTAGAACGCTGCCACATCAATATTTTCGATTTTGTCATAGTCTTTCCAACCGGTAACCTCGCGGTATGTCGACATCGAGACTATGTAATCCGGGCGAAAGTCCAAATTGTAAGGCAAATTTTTAATGATGCCGGTTACTTTTAGCGATTTGTTTTTAGATGACTTTATTATTTTTCCCATCGCATTTTGACCAGGGAAATATTTCTGTGCGAGTTCTTTAGTAATTACGACAGAGAAAGGTTCCGATAAAGCGGTTGTAGGATCACCTCTGAGAAATTCAAACGTCAGAACTTTGAATAAGTTACCGTCTGCATAGTAACCGTCCTTTTCATCAAATGTAAGGTCGTCCGTAGATGATAAATATTCACTCCATATATTGCAGGTAACAGCTGAGTTTTCAATCTCGGGAATTTGCTTTTTTAATTCAGCCGCTAACTGGTAACCGGTTTGACCGTAAATAGAATAGTCATTTTTGAAAAGAACTTTCTGTTGAACCCTGTAAGCATGATCATAATTCTTGTTGTACGTATTCCAATTGAATTCGTAACGGACAAATAATAAAATTAATACGCAAGTTGTCATACCAACAGCAAGACTCGAAATATTACTTATTGAATACCCCGGATGTTTGAACATATTTCGGAAGAATATTTTCAAGTAATTTCTATACATAGCATCTCCTATCCTAGACTCTTAACGCTAAGCGCAGAGG
>CAZRIQ010000616.1:0-1567 GCA_964600175.1 uncultured Melioribacter sp.
GGGATTGCTGTTAAAGTGAAGTACGACCCCGACTCTGTTACTCAACATCGACTCTACTAAACTAGAAAAATCATTTATAGAGTTCTGCCGCGATTCAACAAATGTATTGCTGTAATCATAGAGTTCTTGCGAGTTTAACATCTCATTCAATAGATTTACCAAAACGTGAACTTTTTCGGGCAATGTATTACCGGCAACGACTACTGCTTTGCCATTAGCACTTGCGAGGTCGGCAATCAGATGATTTAGATTGTCCACATTGATATTATTTTTCTTTGCAAACGTAATCAGGTCATATTTGCTTAATTGCGATGAAAGGGATGTATCAATACTAAAATTAGTTGAACCTTTTTTTAACAATTCATTGATCAATCCCATCACAAAATCGAATTGCATATCGGGACGAACGCGCAGCCGATAATCTGCCATCATGCCGGTTGCAGTCATTTGCCCTTCGGCTACATATAATCTATTATACTTTGTATCATTAACAAACTCACGATTGTTGGAATACTTCCGCATATTCTCAATATAGTTATCTTCATTTACAAGGAAGTCGTTGTCCAAACTCAAAATCAACTTTGCCTGGTCATACTTAATAGAGGGGAGTTCAGTTGTTCCGTAACATTTTTGCCATGCATTGACTTTATTTATGTTGCCGATTAGAGAATACGAATAAACTTTTGTTGTCGGGTATTTTGCTTGAAAATCGCCGATTAATTTTTGTACCGTAGGAGAATAGTTGGGATGAGCTACAATTGCAATTTCTTTACCGGATGACGAAGCACTTTTCAAAGCATTTATGATTTCCGAGTCAACTTCTTCCCAAGTCGATTTTCTCTTTGCAATTGTTGGGTCGGCAATTCTATCCGGGTCGTAAAGATTCAATACACTTGCTTGCCCTTTAGCACAAATCTTTCCTTGATTGATAGGATGTTCCGGATTACCGTCAATTTTGATCGGTCTTCCTTCCCGTGTCTTAATTAAAATGCCGCACGCGTTTGAGCATGCATTACAGGTAGATGCGTAGTAATTTGCTGTACCGGGTAGTAAACCTTCGGGGCGGTGTGTGTAAGGAATTATTTCACCCTTGTCGCGATAATCAGAACAAGCAGTAGCTACAAACGCAGCGGAAGCAGTGAGAAGCGCGATAAACTTTCTTCTTGAAAGACCGCTCATCTCGGAAGGTTTGAACTCATCCGTCACCCCATCCTTAAACTCATGAGCCTTCGACTCGAGAATTTCGGGATCGTTGTAATAATCTCTTAAACTTTTCCAGAATGTTTTGTTTTTCTCGTTGTAAAAATCGCTCATCTTGAAACCTTGTTATTTCTCTTTACCGCATCGGGATGAATTTTAACTTTTACACTGCTTAATTTTTCTCTTGATCTTGCTCTTACTCTTGTTCTTGATCCCAAAATATTAAAGGGTATTGAAGAAATCTCCAGGGGCCAGTTCAAAACAAAAGTGAATATTGAGACTAATGATGAAATAGGCCAGATAGCTCAGTCCTTTAACCATATGGCTGAAAGCATTGTAAAGTATATCAATGAACGCATTGTAAGCG
>CAZRIQ010000617.1:0-1567 GCA_964600175.1 uncultured Melioribacter sp.
TTACTGGGTTGAATATTGCAACTATAAGAAAGGAACATACTATTCCAATTTACGTGCTAAGTATGGACATGAAAAACCGTATGATGTAAAAATTTGGGATCTCGGTAATGAAGTTGACGGCGCTCCATGGGAACTGGGTCATAAAAACGCCGAAGATTATGTTAAGATTGCAAGAGAAGCTGCTAAGGCTATGAGATCTGTAGATCACTCAATTAAATTTGTAGCTTCAGGATCATCGTATTACGAGCCTACCGGACAATGGGTAGAATGGAATCGCAAAGTGTTAACAGGTGTTGGAGATATGATTGATTATCTATCCATTCACCGTTACTGGGAAAGAGAAAACGACTACTATGATTACATGGGTCAAAGCGCAATGGATTTTGAAGAGAAAATTAAAGTTACTGCAGATGAAATTGAAGCCGTTAGTACTATGAAAGGATTTAAGAATCCAATCTATATTTCTGTCGATGAGTGGGGATCTTTCGGAAGAAATTTTCAATCCGTTCTTCCGATAGCTCAATGTCTAAATTCTTTTGTGCGTCACGCCGATATTGTTAAAATGGCAAACTTTACAATGATGACATCGTTGTTGAGTGCAGACAGAGAAAAAGGAAGCTATAAATCACCTTTGTTTTATACCTTTAAATTGTTCTCAAACAACTGTCGTGGCAATTCAATCGATACTTACGTTGAATGTGATACTTTTAATACAAATAAATATAAAGGTATCCCATACCTCGATGTTACCTCTGTTTATAACAAAGAAACAAGTACAGTTTATGTTAATGTTGTTAACAGGCGGAAGGATAACTCAATCACCGCCGATATAATTAATAACTCAGGTGCATTTAAAGGAAAAGCTGAAGCAGCGTTAGTTGATAATGACTCGCTTACCGATCCTTTTACATTTGATAAGCAAGAGAAGTATATACCTCTGACAAAGGAAATTAAAGTAGAAGGGAATAAAATTACTTATTCATTCCCGGCACATTCATTTACACAAATAAAAGTAAAAGTAAGCGAATGAGTGGGTATAAGATTATTGCGTTGTAACGACTAAATTTTAGCTATTAATTTGAGGAGAGACAATGTATACATTTTTCCAGAAGTTTGTGAAAGTCTGTCCGAAATCCGGTAGAGTCAGAAAAATTGTTGTCCCCAAAGGTTTTTACAGATTACTTTTTCCAATTATCGGTTTCGCAGCGTTAATATGGATTTTAATACGTGTTATTCCCAAACCGACCAGAGTTAATTATCCGTGCATAAAAGCAGCAACACCGCTTGCATCCGGATTTTTAGTTTACCTTGCGTCACTCATAGTTTCTGCCATAGCTTTTTTCAAAACAAAAAAGAGAATTTATCTTTCTCCATATCTTCTTTTTATCGGTCTTGCCGTTTTTGGGTTTAGTGATACAAGTTACATTACTAAGGGCGAACCAGGTAACCCGTTACCAAATTCAGTACATGAAGCAAATATTCCTATTGGAGAAGCGAAAGGTATTTTCCCCGGAAGAGTCGTTTGGGTTTACGATCCGGATGCGACAAATGAAAATTTCAAACCAAC
>CAZRIQ010000618.1:0-1563 GCA_964600175.1 uncultured Melioribacter sp.
TTGTTTCTTCAATACTTACAGAAACATCTACATGTTTTTCCTCTTCTTTGTCTAGTATTTCAAAAGACCTTTCCGGTTCGTGCAGTATTTTTTCACAACCGGTAAACACCAATAGCATGACTGTGACTGTGAATAGTAACTTTTTCATATATAGTTAAATCAAAAAGTCAGGTTTATTGAAAAAATCACCCCTGTTGGATTGGGATATCCGCCCATATCAAGTGCATTATCTGTAAAATTATTATCGGTATATATCGAAGATTCCGGGTCGTAACCTGAGTATTTTGTTAGGGTTATTACATTATCAAGATTGACTGATAAGGATAAGTTTGCTTTATTGAATACAGGTTTAGGATGTTTGTAGGTCAAAGTAATATATTTTAGCCGGATGAAACTGGCATTCTCAACAAAATAGGATGATTCGTAAAATATCTTATCCAGAAAATGATTAAGGGTATCGGCAACATACCGGGATACTTCGGAGTTTACCCCGGTAATATATGTTGATGCTTTGGTGGCATTATATTTATCAACACCAATGGTAGCATACCATAAAAACTCCAGAGTAAAAGCCTTATATTGTATTGTGTTCGTCCAAAAACAGGTATAGTCAGGTATAGATTTACCAACAATTGTCCTGTCCTCATCAACAAGTCTTCCTGGATTCAGGGTATCGTATTTCACATATTTCATACCTCTGTGTTCTATGTAATTTATTTCCGGTTCAACAGTTTCACCATTTTCAGATCCGGTTTCCGGTGTCTCATCTTCTGTCCATTCTCCGGCATAATCATATGCCAGAATAACCCCTAGTTTTTCGTTTTTCGCCGCTTCAAAATAGGGTATTAATATATCGCTGTCATAAAAATGCAGTGCATCACCTTCATCCAGTTTGGTAATACGCTGATTGTTTTGTGTATATCCAAATTTCAGCTTCCAGAAAGTATGATAAGATTTTACAGGTACCAGTTCAAAAGAAAGCTCTATTCCCCTGTTAAACATCTCTCCCACATTATAAAAGAAAAATCCTCCTCCGAAATATAAAGGTATATCCCTGCTTAATAACAGATTAGTATTGGTTTTTTCGAAATAGTCTAACTGAAAAACGATTTTTTCCTTAAACAATCCAAGTTCAAATCCGAAATTTTGTTCGTTGATTTCTTCGTGTTTAATATAGTGGTTGGCCAGATTATGATAAAACACAGCAGGATTATCATCGTTCATGTAATAGTAATCATTGTTCATGATATCGCCGGACAGACTGTTTAACGGATAGTTGCCCGATATACCCCAGTTGTAATAAAGATTTAAATAATCAAGTCCTCTGATTCTGTTCAGGAACATCTATTTAAACACTTCCTTCTCTTTGCTGTCAATTTTTTCCCTCAAAACACAGGAGCAATTAAATATCAACAATTCCCGGAGCACTATCATTTCCTCTTTCCAGAACACTCATTCCCATGATATCCTCCCCTCTTAAAGTAAGAGGCATTGAGAAAGGAGATTTATTTAATGAAGAATGTAGAGATGACCGTTGAAGGGGAGACCCTTATCATTAAAGTA
>CAZRIQ010000619.1:0-1561 GCA_964600175.1 uncultured Melioribacter sp.
AGGATCGAACGCGAGCTCACCCAAATCGTTGGCAAAAAGGTTGATCTTCGCACACCACAAGAACTGAGCGAATATTTTCGCAACGCAGTGGTTAAAGAAGCAGAAATTATATTTTGACCTCACCCCTTACCCCTCTCCTTTAGAAGGAGAGGGGACAGAGTATTTGAACAGTAATTTTATTTTTCAGTTCTCTTTTCACTTTTAGTCTTTCTCAAAATCCTAAACCCCGTATTATAAACAAGCGTAATCCCGGCGATGATTGGTATCCAGCCCCAAAGGATTGAGAAACTTTTTAGTTTTTCCGGGTCGGCGTTTACTTGCCCTATCAGAATCCCCATAAAAATTATTACTGCAACGAAAGTAATCTATGATATAAGTATAAAAATCCCTATATGTTTTTCATCCCAGATAAACCAGGCGCAGATTAACGTTGCAAGAAAATAAGTTACGGCAAAAGCCGAGATGTCAACCCACCCCCAAATGTCGTCTATAATAATATTATTAAAAACCGGAGCCATTGTTATCGGTTGTCCGTTCATTTGAGCTAAAGGTAGAAAGGCGGAAATTATTAACAACAGTATCCCGGATAATCCCAAAATTGTTTCTTTTTTCATTATACTTCCTTTGTCAAATTCAAGATGCACTTAATAAATTTATGAACTATTTAGATTAATTTCTAATCATGTTGAATAAGCGGAGGGGTCTAACTATATTTCAATTCAAACTTGTAGGTACTTAGATTAAAAAGGAGAAAGTATGGAACAGGTAATCACCAAAACAGAATTCGAAGATTTGAAACTCTACAAAAGAGGTAAGGTTAGAGACATTTACGATCTCGGCGAATTTTATTTGATGATTTCGAGCGATAGACTATCGGCATTCGATGTGATAATGAATGAAGGTATTCCTTACAAAGGTAAAGTTCTTACGCAAATATCAAAGTTTTGGTTCAACCACGTTTCCGATCTGATAGAAAATCACGTTGTTTCAACTAACGTTGATGAATATCCCAATGAGTGTGCAAAGTATGCTTCTGCATTGAAAGACCGGTCGATGCTTGTTAAGAAAGCAAAATTGATTGAACTTGAGTGTATTGTCCGCGGTTACATTTCCGGTTCAGGCTGGAATGATTATAAAGCCACCGGTGCAATCAGCGGTATAAAACTTCCTCCTGGATTAAAGGAATCTGAAAAATTTTCCAAGCCGATTTTCACTCCTTCAACAAAGGCAGAAATCGGTTTGCATGATGAAAATATTAATAAGGAAAAAGCAAAATCATTGATAGGCGCAGATACATTTAAAGTTATTAAAAGTAAAGCTGTTGAGATTTACAAAAGGGCATCTGAGTACGCGTTGACTAAAGGAATTATCATTGCCGATACAAAAATGGAGTTCGGATTTTACGACGGCAAAATAATTTTGATCGATGAATTGCTGACACCTGATTCTTCACGCTTTTGGCCGAAAGATGATTATGAGGTCGGTCGTGCACAAAACAGTTTTGACAAACAATATGTTAGAGATTACCTGTTATCGATTAATTTCAGCAAGAAGCCGCCGG
>CAZRIQ010000620.1:0-1551 GCA_964600175.1 uncultured Melioribacter sp.
TGATATACACGGTGCAAATGTCCAGTCTATACCTGTTGCAGAAACTTCTTCAGCAGTAATACGCGCCGCTTTCACTGCAAGAGCGGAATCTCTTGTGCATCCCATACCTATATTTTGAGGAAAGATAGTGGCGCCGTAGATATTGTTGTTTCCATGAACAGCATCGATCCCGTAAATTATTGGTATCTTTAATCTTGTTTTGAGTGCATAACTCTGAAGCGAATCATGAAGAGCAGCCCAGGTAGTAGTATAATTGTCGGACGGATCGGAATCCCCGCTGCTAAGTATCGAACCAATAAAATATTTAGTTATATCAGTCGGGTCTTTTTGCAGTCCGGTAATATCCGTCTGGATCATTTGACCTATCTTCTCGTTCAAAGTCATTCTACCCAATAAATCATTTACTCTTTGTTCTATAGACGCTCCAGAATTTAAACATAAGGGAGTCTGTGCAAATGAATTTGCAGCTATTATAATTACAAAAAGAGAGAGTGCAGCTTTAAATATGTTATAATTTTTATTCATTCTTAATTTGCACTAAGTAAAAGATAGATTGAGATTATCATTAAATAACTCGTTGTATTTTTCATATAATTTATAAGACAAAGGTTGTTAAAGTAAAGATTACTTTCTTTTGATTGCGAAATTATCTCATGATATTTCCATATTAATTTCACTATTACTCAATAGTAATTTTTGTTGTTTTCAAATCTTTTGCATCTGAGCTTGTTCCGTACATTACTTCATATTCTCCGGGAGTAACTGCTAATCCGTAAGTAGCTTTATTATAAAATTCGAATGCTGATGGAGACAGAGTTATAGTCGCCTGACTTGTTTTACCGGCATCAACTTTTACTCTTTGGAATCCTCTTAATGTCTTTATTGGTCCGTCTGCATCATTAACCTTATGCACATAAACCTGCACGATTTCTGTTCCGTCGCGTTTACCTGTATTTGATACAGGAATTGTAAGCTCAACACTTTCATTATTTGTAATCTTGGTTTTACTGATTTGAGCATTACCAATCGAGAAGGTTGTATAACTTAATCCATAACCAAACGGGAAAAGAGGATCTGACATAAAGCGGTAAGTACGACCTTTCATAGAATAATCTTCAAAATCCGGTAATTGGTCTGAACTCTTATAAAATGTAATCGGAAGTTTACCCGAAGGATTATAATCACCGAATAAAACATCGGCAACTGCCTGACCGCCTGATTCTCCACCGTACCAGGCTTGAAGGATAGCATCGCACGTTTCGGTTTCGGGAGTCAAAGCAATTGCAGAACCGGAACAATTCACATAAACGATTTTCTTTCCTGCTTCTTTTAAAGTTTTTAAACAATTAAACTGAACCTTAGGAAGATCAATATTAGTACGGTCGCCGCCTTTGAAACCGGGATATGATACAGGCATTTCTTCACCTTCAAGAAGCGTGGAAAGTCCGCCCACATATATTACAACATCAACTCCTTTAAGTTTATTAATAAGTCCGGTGTAATCAACATCTACTTCTTTACCAAAATTAAATTCTATGTTTGCTTCCCAGT
>CAZRIQ010000621.1:0-1550 GCA_964600175.1 uncultured Melioribacter sp.
TAATCTAAATTCCCAAAAACCATCTACTCTCCCACATGCAACATAACATAAATCAATTGCAGCAGAGCCGAGTCGTCTAACTGCCCGGGACGCAAGCAAAAATGCACCGAATTTTTCAATAGCTTTGTCCGGGTTGCTGGCAATGTCATAAGGAAAACCTGTAACCAAAACACTCTCTTCCAAATTGGAATTAGAGCTGACTTTTAACTTTTCCCCGTTCTTATAAGAACCATTCCCTTTTTCGGACGAATAGACTACATCGTTCATTACGTCATAAACAACGCCGCAAATTGTTTCATTCCCTTTTTGGATACCAATCGATACTGCAAAAATCGGGAGACCGTGCGCAAAGTTTGTCGTACCGTCAAGAGGATCGACAATCCATGTATATTCGGAAATGCTTTGATGCCTGCCGCTTTCTTCAGCGATAACAGAATGTGTCGGAAATTCTTTCTTCACGAAACCGATTATCAATTCTTCCGACTTCTTATCAATTTCAGTAACAAGATTTGAAGCGTTAGTTTTGTACTCTATACCAAAATTCTTCCCGAATCCTTCTCGAATTACTTGTCCCGCTTCTTTAGAAATTTGAATTACTTTATCAATCATTAGTATCACGTAATTATTTATACAAACATACCAAATTAATTTTTATTCTTTTCTGCAGTCAAAAACATACCATTATTCTTGCCCATGTGACCGTTCCCGTTCTTTAACTATGATAATCAACCGAGAAATTTACTTTCCTTGATAGCCCATTGCTATTTTGGTATCTTTGTGTATTACTAAGCGGAGATAGAATAAATAATGGATGAAACGACGAAAAAACCGACATTAGACGTCTCTGTCGTAGAAGATATTCCCAATATACTCCCGGTTTTACCGTTAAGGGATAACGTGATTTTCCCTTATATGATATTCCCGGTATTGGTAGGAAGAGAACAATCGATTAAAGCTGCTAACTATGCTCTAGATAATTCAAAGTATATTTTTCTTTCGGCTCAGAAAAAATCCAATATCGAAGAACCCACCAAAGAAGACATATTCATGGAAGGTACGATCGCAAAAATTATCCAGATACTTAAACTCCCTAACGGGCTCTTAAAAATTTTGGTTGACGGAATAATCCAGGGCAGAATTGTAAAGTTTACGGATCAGAAAGTATTTTTTGAAGCGGAGATTGAAGTTATAATGCCGAAGGATGAAGATCAAAGAGAAATGAATGCTTTGATCAGACAGATGTCGAACCTCTTTAAAGAATACGTAAAAATAAACAAATCGATTCCGCCGGAAGCTATAAATGCGTTTGAAAATATCGATGAACCGGATAGAAAGCTGTTTTATGTTGCGGCCAACATTAGTCAAACTATTGAGGTCAAACAGTCGATCCTACAAAAGTTCTCCTTAAAAGAACAGCTTTATGAAATAATAAAAATCCTCAACTCGGAAATCGAGATTCTAAAGATCGAAAAAGAAATTGAAGGAAAAGTTCAGGAAAATATTGCGAAAACACAGCGCAAGTTTATTATCCAGGAGCAAATAAGAATTCT
>CAZRIQ010000622.1:0-1536 GCA_964600175.1 uncultured Melioribacter sp.
ATTCAAAATATATTCAACCCCTTTTTGAAGCCAAATGCAATTTTTCCGGCTGTCATGATGATGGTACGATGTCGGGGGGCGTCAGCTTTACCTCATGGGCAAATACTACTTCTGATTATTTAATCGTGGCGCCCGGTTATCCCGATAACAGCAAGTTAGTATGGTCTATAAAAGGTCTATCTACGTCACCGATGCCCCCGGTTGGATACCGACCACTTACACAAAATCAAATAGATGGAATAGTAACCTGGATTAAAGAAGGTGCAAAGAATAACTGAAGTTACGAGCGGGACTTATCTTTTAGAGATCAAGGCACTTTCACCTTTCAAGATAAAAGCAAAAATGTTCACCGGTCAGACATTTCCGAAAGGTTATTACTACTATTCCGGAAGCGCACAAAAAAATTTTTACAAAAGAGTAGAAAGACACGTTAGAAAAGCCAAAAATGTTTATTGGCATATCGATCATATCACTTCGTTAAAATCAAACGAAATTCAAACTGTTTTTATTTTTGGGAAAATGAAAAAGAATTTTGAATGTAAAATTGTAGAAGTTTTGGAAAACAAATTCGGGTTGAAACATATAGCAAAGAATTTCGGAAACGGCGACTGCAGTAATTGTTATTCACATCTGCTTTATTCAAAAACCAAAATAGATCACAGCCATTTCATCTCTTTGTACCAATCAACAGTACGTTTCATACCATCTTCCAAAGAAATTTTCTGACGGAATCCCAAATCATTCTTAGCTTTCGAGACGTCACACGTCCAATCCTTCTGAACGAAATCCTTGGCTTTTTCCAAATTAAAAGTTGCCGCTTTAGAACTGAACATCGAAAAAAACTGGGCTATTGCCGCTATTGTATAAACTAAGAAATGAGGCACTTTAACAGTAAGAGCTTTTTTGCCGAATGCTTTAGCCATCGCATCTCCAAACTGCTGCCATGTATAAATTTCTTCGGATGCAAGGAAGTAGATTTCACCCTTTGCCTTCTCTTCAACAGCTGCTGAATAAATACCTTCCACGGCATCCGATATATGTACAACGTTCAATTTTTTTTCATCGAAACCGACCAGAGTCATTAAACCCATTTTGTAAGTTTGAAATACTTTATAAATCTCGGTGTCTCTTTCACCATAGACCGCATGAAGCCGAACAATTGAAATCGGAAGTCTATCCATATAACTTTTAGCAAGTTGTTCCTGTGCCAATTTACTTCTGCCGTAAGTTGTGATTGGGTGTTCCGGCGTTTCTTCGGTAGACGGTTTTTCGTCAAGCGAAGGACCGCACGCGGTTAGACTGCTCGCTATAACTACTCGTTTAATATTAGGATTTACATCGACCAAACACTCAAGGAGGTTTCTTGTCGTTTCCACATTCCCTTTGAAATAGCCTTTTTCATTTTTCGCTTTTACAACGCCGGCAATGTGAAAAAGATAATCTGCATCTTTCAAAACATTATTGAGCGAATCTTTATCAAATAATCCGCAATCAAAAATTTCTACCGGTTTATTCTCAATCCACCTCCGGGAGCTC
>CAZRIQ010000623.1:0-1535 GCA_964600175.1 uncultured Melioribacter sp.
ATTGTTGCCGGAAACTGGAAAATGAATAACGATTTGAACGAATCGATCAATTTAATTTCCGAAATTAAAAAGGGGTTGAACGACAAAAACTTGAACTGCGGCATTATAATTTGTCCTCCTTTCATTTCTCTTGAAACTACAAGTACTTTAATCAAAGATACGAACATCAAACTCGGTGCACAGAATATGTATTGTGAAAAAAGCGGTGCTTACACGGGAGAAATATCTGCGAGCATGCTTAAGAGCGTCGGTTGTGAATATGTAATTTTAGGTCATTCCGAAAGAAGAAGTATTTTTGGTGAAACTGATGAACTCATCAACAAAAAAATTAAGTTTGCCATTCAATCTGGGTTGAATCCTATTTTCTGTATCGGTGAAACTCTCGAACAGCGTGAAAAAGGTGAAGCTTTCAAAGTTGTCGGTCAGCAGATTAAAAAAGGATTGGACGGAATAGCTAAAGAAGATTTTGAAAAAATGATCATCGCATACGAACCCGTTTGGGCAATCGGTACCGGGAAAAATGCAACACCCGAACAAGCCCAGGAAATTCACGAATACATTAGAAAACAATTAACCGAAATTTACAGTGCGGGATCGGCACAAAAGATGGTAATTCAATATGGTGGAAGCGTCAAACCGGATAATTCCGCAAGTCTCATGTCGAAACCCGATATTGACGGGGCTCTTATCGGTGGGGCATGCTTAAAAGCAGATTCCTTTATACAGATAATAGAATCAGCATCCCGGTAAAAAACCGCTTCAAAAAGTAAAATTAAAATTGTGCTAAACGGGCTGAAAAATTAAGATTTTAGCCCGTTTTCCATTATTTCAAATTGATTAGCCCTCCTTTATTTAGTATATTTGTCGGTTTTTATTTTTACTCTTTGAGAGAAAATGAACAAACTCCTTAAAATTCTTTTTCCGGCTCTTTTCATACTATTTCAAACAGTTTCAATTTGTCAAATAAAAGTACACGAATTACCGGTAATCAGCCCGAATAATGTAGATTCGCTTTTTTTAGATATTAATTCTTACCGCCCAATTCAGTTGCTTAGTACAGGCTGGACAATATTCCCGTCGGATAATCCAAAAGAGAAATCTTCCGTTAGTATTCCATCGGAGTTTGAAGGTTACAGTTCCTTAACTTATGAAAAGAATTTTTACTTGTCGCAAGAACAAATCGACAATTACAAAATACTCCTAAATTTTCTGGGGGTTAATTATTCGGTCGATATCAGTTTGAACAACAACAGCATTTATAAATACAACAGCGGCGGACTCCCATTTTCCATTGAGCTTCCAAAAGATATTTTAAAACCGAACAGTGATAACACGATATCAATCAAGGTTGAATATAAACTCGATTCGCGCACTACAATCCCGGTAAAACAAAGATTCTTGTTTCCTTCCGACAAAGGTGGAATAATCCGATGTGTTTACTTACAATTTTTACCATCGACTAATATTTCTAAAACAAAGGTTAGTTACGCACTCGACGAAAAATTTTCCTCAGCAAAATTGTTGGTTAGCAGCAG
>CAZRIQ010000624.1:0-1532 GCA_964600175.1 uncultured Melioribacter sp.
AAACGTTATAGAACAAAACGAAACCCTTTTTTACGATTATGTAAATTTCATTTCCTCCCAGGAAAAGAAGATGCTTGTTACCGGCGAACTCACAAAGTTTTTCCACGATTACTTAAAAACGGAAGAACAAAAATTACGCGGGAAAGAACTGGATGACATAATTGAAAAAATACAAGAGTCCGTCTCTATGGACCACACGATATACCTGGAAGTACGTGAGAAAATTGCGTCCACTACTTTTTATAAAGTAAACTTGGAAGACAGGATTATTTCCACGGTCGATCCCGTTGAATACCTGGAAGCAAAAGAATATCATGTTAAACCGGATTTAACAAACGATATGATCACGCTTAACTTCAAACCGTTTTACGATGAATCGCCTGCCGTAAGAGATATAAAAAATATCGGCTCGGGTGTTGAGTACTTAAATAGGTATCTGTCCAGCCAAATGTTTAACGGAACGGAAAAATGGAAAACTCTTCTTTTCGATTTTATTCGCCTTCATAGACATGAAAACCAGCAGTTGATTCTAAATGATAGAATTAAAGATCCCGATCACCTGAACGACCAAATAGATATTGCGGTTTCTGAACTTTCCGAGTTAAAAAAAGAAACTCCCTGCGACGAAGTTCGCCACAGGTTGCAGGAACTTGGTTTCGAAAAAGGGTTAGGCAAAAATGTCGATGAAATCATTAAGAATTTACAGCTGCTTTACCAATTGTTAAACTCACCCGACCATGAATCTTTGATGAGGTTTATTTCCGCTATACCAATGATCTTTAAAATTGCTATCATATCTCCTCACGGATTTTTCGCACAGGAAAATGTTCTCGGTAAACCCGATACGGGCGGGCAGGTAGTCTATATTCTCGACCAGGTAAAGGCATTGGAAAAAACGCTTTCGGATTCAATTAAACAATCCGGTCTTGCGATGATCCAGCCCAAGATTGTTGTGTTAACGAGGTTAATCCCGAACTCGGAGGGAACAACTTGTAATAAAAGATTGGAAAAAATAAACGGTACTAAAAACTCCTGGATTCTCCGCGTTCCTTTTATAGACAAGGACAAAAAGATCGTCGATGATTGGATTTCCAGATTTAACGTTTGGCCGTACCTTGAAAGATTTGCCGAACATGCATACATAGAACTAATGGCTGAATTCAACGGAAGACCCGATTTGATAATCGGCAACTATTCCGACGGTAATCTCGTTTCTTACTTGCTGTCAAAAAGTTTTAACGTGACACAATGCTGCATCGCCCACGCACTTGAAAAAAGCAAATACCTATACAGTGCATTATATTGGTTCGACCTCGAACAGTATTACAATTTCTCACTTCAATTTACTGCGGACTTAATTGCAATAAATTCAGCCGACTTTCTAATAACTTCATCATTCCAGGAAATTGCCGGCACGGAAAATTCGATCGGTCAATACGAATCGTATAAACATTTTACAATGCCGGGCTTATACAGAATTGAAGACGGCGTCAACCCGTTTCATACAAAGTTTAATATCGTTTCACCAGGGG
>CAZRIQ010000625.1:0-450 GCA_964600175.1 uncultured Melioribacter sp.
TTTTCTTTATTCTTTTTACTTTTTTCTTTTTTCTTTTTTCTTTGTTCTTTTTTCTTTATTCTTTTTACTTTTTTCTTTTTACTTTTTTCTTTTTACTTTTTACTTGTTCCTCATTCTATTTCACACCTACGGGGCTCTTTGCGCTATGCCCTCTGCTCTTTGCGGATATACACGTAATCCAGTATCAAGCAACTTTCTAATTTTTCATTTTTAATTTATAATTGATGATTGTACTTCTACCGTCTCCCGTTTTTCATCTACCGTTTTCTTGAATCCTTCCCCTTTGTCACTTCTCACTGTTTACCTGTTACTTTTTCCCTCTCCAATTACTAATTTATTATACATCCACATCAACGCAGTCGCAACAACCCCAACAATAAAAATTATTAGGAAGATCAGTTCGGGTTTGTGCTGGTTCGTTACAAATGTTTCGTAAATCCAACCCCCGAA
>CAZRIQ010000625.1:460-1532 GCA_964600175.1 uncultured Melioribacter sp.
TGTACCGCCCACACCCCATGCTATTGCTATCGGTAGAAATGAAAATCCCTGGAAGAGTGCAGCTTGTCCCTTCGGTGCAAGATCGGCTACGTATTCATAGAAGCGCGGTGCCTGTGTCTGCTCGCCAATCGAAAATAAAAATATGCCCAGCATTATAAGAGGAATTCCAACAGCAAATTTACTTCCGAATAAAGTCATGTACGAGCCTTGCGTCATTGGTAAGACTATTAACCACATCAGCCATGCTGAGGTTGCAAATATGAAACCGGCTAAGATTGCCTTCTGTGTGGATATCTTTTTTGTCAGTCTATTGATAGGAATTTGAAATACAATGATAGTCCACGCCCCGATAGAAATAATGATCTCAATCGGTGCATTTGGCGAAATATAATCCGAGATATAAAAAGGAATAATTATAAAGAACTGCCAGAATAGGATCCAGTAGAGGGCAAATATCATGAGGAATGACATGAACTTAAGATTCTTTAAAACGAGTATAAGATTTTTCGCGACAGTTTTTAAGTCTTCCCGTTTTTCTTCAAGTTTTGCCGGCGGTTCTTTGTAGAAAATAAGTGTTGATACGAACATAAGTGCACAGCTTGCGGCTGAAACGAGGTAAACGAATTCAATCCCTACGGAATCTCTGACCAGGTAAGCTAAAAGGGGACCGATAGCGGCGCCGGTATTAACGAGCCAGTAATAGATTGCATAACCAAATGACTTAGATTCGCTGTTCGATGAAAGAGCTATTGTTCCGAGTACACTCGGTTTAATAAATGACCCGCCGATTGCAGTGAATATTAAAATGACTGTAAGCAGCCAGTAAAGATCCATGTTTGCGTATAATCCTGAAAACATCTTCATTCCGGTTGTACCGATTAAAAAATACCCGATGGCAAGGATAAAGAATGCAAACGAAAATGCTTTTTTGAATCCGAACTTATCGGCAAGAGCACCGGCGAATATTGGCAATAAATAGATCAGTCCGCCGAAAATAGATGAAAGTTGCCCGGCCTGCACTTCGGTAAATTTCAAATGATCCCTAAGAAAAATACTCAAGATAGTTGCTTGC
>CAZRIQ010000626.1:0-1527 GCA_964600175.1 uncultured Melioribacter sp.
AAGTTCAATAATCTGACCATTGAGGGCGTCGATTTCCGTCTTCTTTCCGCTACGCAAATCCTGTAACATGGATGATTCATGTTCCGCTGTCCTGGGGATAAGTGTGGAGTAAAACAGATCACTATAATCATCCGCTTTGGACCAATGGGTCCTGTAGCCTTCTTTTATCATTACCGCAAAACATTCATGAATAATCATGTTCATGATATTTTTTGTATACGAACTTAAAGACAGTTTTCCATAGGGAACACCAAGAATCGCTCCAAGGGGATTTAACGAACAATTGTAAAGCATTTTTGCCCAGAGGTCCTTGCCGATATCCCGAACCGGGATGCAGGGAAGATCCCCTTCGGCTATGGCAACGCATAACGGTTCTATAGTTTTCGTTTCTTCAGGATTGGTTAAGTTTCCAATATGGACAGCGTCCGCATGAACAGTGACGGTAACATTATGGGGTTTTGGACGAATAAACCCGGTAATCACTCTCGCGGAAAAAATCTTTTCCTTTGGGAAAAATTGATAAAACGCTTGAGCATTTCCCCATCCATTCTGAAACAGAATAATAACCGATTCGGGTCTCAGGAGATGCTTATGATTATAAATATCTTGTGCGGCAGCAAAGGTATCATAGGATTTTGTGCAGACGCAGATATATGTGTACTTCGTATGAGCAGGAATATCGGACAACTCTGTATACGTCCCAAAGGCTTGGGGACTTATTTCCATTTTTCCAAAAATACCATCCCGGAGGAGCCCTTTCAACTCCAGCTCCGATTTTGTCTGTTCCCTTGCTACAATATCTACTGATTCCCTGCTTTTCAATAAACAGCTGGCAATACCAAGGCCTACGGCACCACCCCCATATACTAATACATTCATCGCGTATTACCTGTTTTTACTTTGCCTTTTACAAACAGCTCACCAATTCGCGTTACCACACAACCTCCACACCTTTTGCCTGTAATTCTTCAACTAAATCGAGGAGGGTAAGAGAACCTAATCCGGTAAGAGGGGTAAGATCACTAATCATATTATTATCAATCAACAACTGTTCAAGATTAGATAAGGTTGATAGGGGCCTGAGTTGTGTAATCCGATTATAGCCGAGTGTGAGTGTTCGTAGCCGTGTTAACCCGGCTAAAGGATTCAGATTTTCCACATGTTTCCTCACCTTTTATGAGTTTTACAATCATAATATCATAGACAAAAATTATAGTCTACTTTAAAATATTAATGCTCCCTCAATAATCAATTGAAAAATGACTTCCCTCATTATCACTATTTGGTTTTGCCCGGTTTCATTTTATCCTTGCCTTTTATAGGCTCCTATGATATAATAATCTACTTAATTTATTTAAATATAGAAAGAAAAAGTTTAAATTTAAATCAGGGTAGCCCGGTGAGGTTATGAGGGAGAAAAAAAAGAGTATATATTGTTTTTTTACCCGCTGCTAAACCGGTTTAGTTACTCATTGTATACTGACAATTTTTCAAATTGTCAGTATTTCCGATTATAGTAAATTTGTC
>CAZRIQ010000627.1:0-1526 GCA_964600175.1 uncultured Melioribacter sp.
TTAATAATGTAAATATATAAATAAAGAGTTGTTATTTTTTTTCAATAATGGGTCCTTCCGGCTTCGGAAAATCTACTTTGCTGAATATTCTCGGTTTACTGGATAATCCATCCAACGGGGAATATTTTTTTCTCGATACTGAAGTTTCAAAATTCAGTGAAAGACAGCGTGCACTGATGCGTAAAGAAAACATCGGGTTTGTCTTCCAGAGTTTTAATTTGATTGACGAACTGACTGTTTTCGAAAACGTTGAACTGCCGCTCCTTTACCTGGGAGTTTCTTCTTCCGATAGAACTAAAAAAGTTCATGCAGTTCTTGAGAGAATGGAAATTATGCATAGAGAGAAACATTTCCCGCAGCAGTTATCCGGCGGTCAGCAGCAAAGGGTTGCCGTAGCACGGGCAATCGTTAGTAATCCAAAGATGATTTTAGCGGATGAACCGACCGGAAATTTGGATTCCGCACGCGGCGACGAAGTAATGAACATGCTGAAAAATCTGAATGAAGCCGGTACAACCATAGTAATGGTAACTCACTCGCCTACATACGCAGAATATGGGCATAGAGTCATTCACTTATTCGACGGACATGTAGTAACGGAAAATATGAAAGAAGAATTTCATGTTTAACAATTTTAATAGTGGGGCGGCAAATGTTTCGAAAATTTTACGTAGTAGCTTTAAGGAATATCAAAAAAAATAAAATATACTCCTTTATAAATATAGCCGGACTTTCCATCGGGATAGCCGCGAGCATTTTGATTTTATTGTGGGTTACCGATGAGTTGAATTTTAACACCTTCCACAAAAACATTAACAGTATCTTCAGTATACCTCAGACACAGCATTATCAAACCATCGGGGATTTTACAGTAGGTGTTACACCTATGGCACTTGCGGCGGCATTAAAAGCTGAAAGACCCGGGATTAAATATGTTACAAGATACGAACCGTATATGGGCAAAAGTTTGATCTCTTACAGCGAAAAAAATTTCAATCAAACTCTAAATTTTGCCGATCCCGATTTTTTTCGAATGTTCAGCTTTGATTTCATAAAGGGAGACAAAAATACAGCTCTCGATGATCCTCATTCGGTTGTTATTACACAGGAAATGGCGTCTAAATATTTTGGAGATGAAGACCCGATCGGCAAGACTTTGAGATTGGAAGATAAAATCGATCTTAAAGTAACAGGACTGATAAAAAATGTTCCTCACAATTCCGATTTAACTTTCGATATGATCTCGCCGGTTACTTTGATGATGGATTTTGGCTTTAACATGGACGATTGGGGCTCGAACATGTTGATTACGTTTGTACAATTGAATAACCCGGCTCAAGCCTCCGCTTTCTCTAAAGCGATAGAGGGGCGTCTGAGAAAAGTGAATGATTCACCGACAGCCGGTAAATTGTTTTTGTTTCCTTTCAAAGATTACCACTTATTTTCAATTAGGGGATCGGGCGGAAGAATAGAGACAGTAATAATTTTTTCCATCATCGCATTTTTCATTTTGATCATTGCATGTA
>CAZRIQ010000628.1:0-1516 GCA_964600175.1 uncultured Melioribacter sp.
AATTCGCAATTGATTACAAACCGGATTTAATTCTACTTGATCTCGATTTGCCCGATATACACGGCAGTAAAGTGATAAAGCTGTTACATGCAGAACCAATAACGGCGGAAATACCGGTTGTTATTCTCAGTGCGGATGCAATGACAAAACAGATCGAGCAATTAATTGAAGCCGGCGTTAAAGATTATCTTATAAAACCGATTGATGTATTGCAATTTTTGAAAGTAGTGGATAAGTGGACGGGGAAAAAGGAACGATGATTGATTCTACGCTAAAAAATGGAAACATCCTTATTGTGGATGATCAGCAAGCTAATATTGACTTACTTACCGGGCTGCTTGATGCTAAAGGTTTTACAAACTATGCTTCAATAACAGACCCTAGACAAGTTATTAGTTTGTTCAAAGAAAACAAACCGGATTTAATTTTGCTTGATCTTAATATGCCGTACTTAACCGGTTTTCAGGTGATGTTACAACTGAAAGATCTTATTCCGGCGAATACTTACTTTCCAATATTAGTACTCACTGCCGATATTACTCCGGAATCTAAACAAAAAGCGCTCGCCGGTGGCGCAAGTGATTTTCTTACAAAACCGTTTGATTTGATAGAAGTTGACCTTCGTATAAAAAATCTGCTTAATACCCGTTGTCGTCACCAAAAATTAGAAAATCAGAATCAGAGCTTAGAAGAAAAGGTAAAGGAAAGAACCAAAGAACTTGAAAAGATAAACATAGAATTGACGGCTGCAAAAGAAAAAGCGGAAGAATCCGATAAATTGAAATCAGAATTCCTGGCTCAAATGTCGCACGAAATTAGAACTCCGCTCAGTACCATACTCGGGAATGTCGAATACCTCAGTGAGTCCTTTATCAATAAGATGGATCCCGAAGATCGCGATTGCTTAAAGAGTATTAATCAGGCTTCAAATAGAATTATCAGAACCGTGGAATTGATACTTAATATCGCAGAATTACAGACAGGTTGTTACAAACCGATATTTGTTACAATTGATCTTAAATCCGAAATACTTGATCAATTGTTTCATGAGTATCGGCTTACGGCAAAGCAGCAGGAATTGGAATTTATATTTACTTGTAAAGAAAAAGATACAACTGTTATTGCCGATAAATACAGTATTACTAAAGTCTTTGCGAATTTGATAGATAATGCCCTCAAGTATACAAAAAAGGGTAAAGTGAAAATTCTAATGGAAAAGAATAAAATGGGTAATCTTGAGGTTCAAGTAAAAGATACCGGGATAGGAATAAGTAAACAGTTTCTTCAAAAAATATTTGAACCGTTCACACAGGAAGAGCAGGGATATACCAGGAGTTTTGAAGGTAACGGATTGGGATTGACGCTAGTCAAAAAATATTGTGAATTAAACAATGTAGTAATAGAAGTTGACAGCGAAAAAAAAATAGGCTCTACATTTAAAACTATTTTTGATAACAAATTTACAGGGAAATGAAAAACAACGGCGGCTCTGCTGCGATTATAAACCTCATTCATT
>CAZRIQ010000629.1:0-1515 GCA_964600175.1 uncultured Melioribacter sp.
CTCAGCGCATCCAGACCGTTATATTCGCCCTTCAAATTTATATCCATAACGATGAAGTCAAATCTTTTTGTTTTGAGAAGCGGCAACGCATTTTCAAAACTATCGGCAAATTCCAGACTCTTTAAATCCTTCATCTGCACTTTGAATAAAATCTGGGAATCAAGCTGGTCCTCCAGGTATAGACAGGATAACTGGGATAATTCTAAATGTTTCTTCTCCGGCTCTTTCGGTATTTCTACTTGCTGAGTTTTTGCTGCGGGTTTTTCAGCCGGTGCTTTTTGTTCAAGTCCTTTTTGCTTTTCAACCGGCTTCTCGACCTGCTGAACTTCAACTTCCCCGTTTTCGGTTGTCTTAAACTTAACCGGGAAAACAAATGCGTATTCAAAATTAACATCTTCTCTGGTAACGACTTCCTTTTCAACCGATAATATTTCAATCAGTTTGTTCGCCAGTTTAACGGAAAATCTCGAGAAGCCGTAATTCCTTCTAATTGCATTTTCATCATTCGCAAATATTTCGTTTAAAGCTTTCAAAAGGTATTGAGATATCTGGGATTTGGAATCTCTAATAGTAATTGCACATCTTTCCTTGTCAATATTGTAAGCAGACATGTAAATTGATTTTTCTTTTGTTATTTGTGCAGCAAACTTTAAGTAAAGAGTCATTAACGAAATAACTTTTTGCTTATCGTTTTCAAACCTAACCGATGATGAAATTTTTCCGTAATTAAATTCGACTTGCTGAGAATCAAATGTTTTCTTAGTGCTCTCTTTCAACTCATCCAGCAAATCGGCAAATGTCATCTTTTCGATCTTAAGTTTAACACTCTTCTGCTCCAGGGCTGAATAATCAACCGCATTATCCATAATCTGGAGTAAAAGTTTCTGGTTCTCCTGAATTATATCAATCGCTTCTTTCTGTTCTTCGTTCGGTGTTTCTATACTCTCGGATAGCTCTTGTATAAATCCAATAATTACATTAATCGGTGTTAAAATTTCGTGAAATACATTAGATAAAAACGGCGGATCAATTTTAGATTGTGACGATATATAAGTCTGCTTATGATCTTTATCTTTTTCGTCTTCCAACAGTTTGACAATCAAATTAAATGATTCAATATTATTCTCGAAATCTACAATAGGAATTGCAATAACATTCGCATCATTAAATTCACCATTAGATTTCTTAAAACTTACTTCAACGGAAAGCGGAGTGTTTACCTGTGTGCGAAATATTTCTTTATTCACTTTTGCACGGTCGTTATCCGAGACAAGAGTAATAAATTGTCTCTTTTCCATTTCCCTCTTCGGGTAGCCCAACTTTTTCGTAAAAGCTTCATTTACAGATAGAATGAATCCCTCTCTATCAGCAGTAATCATTATATCGGATGTGTTTTCAAAAATCGGTTCCAAGGATTGAAGTTTTTTCTTTTGTTCCAATTCATCCGTTACATCTCTAATAATATTTAAATGTGCACTTTTCCCTTTATATTCAATGCCCGACCTCATCAATTGA
>CAZRIQ010000630.1:0-1514 GCA_964600175.1 uncultured Melioribacter sp.
TACAAAAAAACAGAAGACTATGATTTCAACAAAGTAGTTAATTTCTCTTCGACCAAAATGTTTTTAAGATTTTCTCTGTCGGGAATTTTTGCATTGGTTATTTTGTTTGCAGCAATTCCCGGTTTAAGTTCTGCCGGCTACCGTTTGTTGAATTTTCGCACCGAGTTTGTTGAGCCGCCTAAATTTGTACTCGAAATTTCGCCCGGAAATTCGGAAGCGACCAAAGGCGACAATATAGAAATCAAAATAAAGGCGGTAGGAAAGCAGCCCCGGGAAGTAACTCTTTCAACAAAGTTTATGGAGCAGTCGGAATTTTCTGATAAAAAACTTCAAGCCGATTCGCTCGGGTATTTCACATTTACGGTTAACAACATCAAGAGTTCGCTCGACTATTTTGCATCGGCAGACGGAATTCAATCGGATCAATATAAAATTGACGTAATAAGCAGACCGATCATAAACAGCTTCGATGTAAAAATCACTCCGCCTGCATATTCCAAACTTCCGGTTCAATTTCAAAAAGACAACGGAAACATTTCCGCGCTTCCCGGCACAAACGTTTCCATATCACTCGTTTCCTCAAGAGAACTAAACGGCGCCGGAATCCAATTCAGCGACAGCACGGAAATCAAGATGAAGACAGCCGGCATTAACGCAAACACAGGTTTTGCCGTCATAAAAAACCTCAACTACAAAATTAACATTGAAGACAAACAGGGAAACACGAACGCCAACCCAATCAGTTATTCAATCAGAACGCTTACCGACGAATATCCTTCAATTGAAATCGTTTCTCCGAATCAGAATGTTCAGCTTGGTCAGGACAATGCACTTCCTCTTACGGTAAAAGTAAAAGACGATTACGGCTTCAGTAAACTCAATTTGAATTACCGGTTGTCTTCGTCAAAATACAGGCAAGCGGAGGAAACCTACTCGCAAATTTCTATCCCGGTTTCCAAAACAAGTAAAGAAGATGACGTGCTTTACGTTTGGGATCTCTCGCCTCTCGTTCTTGCAGAAGGTGAGTCTGTTACATATAACCTTGAAATTTTCGACAACGATAATATTAACGGTCCGAAATCAGCAAAGTCGCCAAACTTTGTAATTCAGGTGCCGTCGTTGAATGATATTTTCAAATCGGCAGATAATGCCCAAAGCGATGCATCCGAGAATCTTAAAGAAACTCTAAAAGAGACGGACAAGCTGAGTGAAGAACTTCAGAAAATTTCCGACGACCTCAAACAAGATAAACAGCAAATTACATGGGAAGAAAAAGAAAAAATTGAAAAGGCGCTCGATAAGTTTAACGATCTCAGCCAAAAAGTGAGCGACATATCAAAGAAGCTGAACGAAACACAAAATAATTTAATGAAGAACAACCTTCTATCCGAAGAAACGCTTAAAAAATACACCGAGCTTCAAGATATGCTTGACAAGCTTGCAACCGACGAGTTTAAAGCGGCTATGAAGAAGTTACAGGAAGCATTACAGAATCTGATGCGCAGCCAAACACA
>CAZRIQ010000631.1:0-1507 GCA_964600175.1 uncultured Melioribacter sp.
TATTCCTTTTATGAAATACTCCGAAAGAGCCCACCAAACAGATTCGATATAATCATTTGTACATGTGATATAGGGATCGTCAAGATTGATCCAGTAGCCCATGCGTTCGGTTAAAGTTCTCCAGCCCTCGGTCATTTCTATGTGGTGATAAACAAGATCCTTGGCTTTTTTGTTAAACTCGGCAACGCCGTACTTTTCAATATCGGATTTTTGCGTAAAACCGAGTTCCTTTTCAAGTGCGATTTCAATCGGCAATCCGTGTGTATCCCAGCCTGCTTTCCTGTTTACGTGAAAACCTTTTAAAGTTTTGTAACGGCACACCAAGTCTTTGAGTGCCCTTGCAATAACGTGATGAATACCCGGTCTCCCATTTACCGTGGGAGGTCCCTCGTAAAAAGTAAAAGGTTTATCAACCGGTCTGGTTGAAACACTCTTTTCAAAAATTTGATGTTCTTTCCAGAAGTCTAAAATTCTTTTTTCAACTTCGGTATAATTGATTTTTTCGGGGAATTGTTTGAACATTTTCTTACTGTATTATTTATCTTTTTCGTCTTCTTTTTCGTACTTTTTGATTAGGTCTCTCTCGGCGGCAATGAATTCCTTAATTCTGCTTTCCACTTCATTTTTGATGTTAACTATATCTTTCAAATTCTTCTGTGCTTCATAAAGCATTTTTTCAGATTTGAGTTTTGCATCCTCTACTATCAGTTTCGCTTCTTTTTGCGATACTTCGCTCACTCTTTCATAATTGTCCATTTTGGTTTGAGAATGTTCATGTTCTCTTTGATAATGAACAACTTCGCATACCGCCATTCCGAAGAACGCCATCGAGCCAAGTGTAATATTTCTAAGAATATACAAAATCATATTTTCGGCAATCAAGTTAGTTAAACCGAAATACTCATTAAAAAACGAGATTAGCAAAACAGTAACAAACGAACTGGCAACGATAACCGCAAAAATGACTTTCCCGCCGTAAACATAACCGAGCGTTTTGTTCATAAGCCAGCCGCATGCAAACGCAAAAATTGAAAGCACAAACCAAACCGAGAAATTTTGATACCCGGCTTTAAATAGGTCCGTGTTCAAAAAATCGGATGCGAAGATTACAACTGCAAGTAAACCTGCAGTCAAATAATAAACATTCTTTTTGTTCACTTTATTCTCTTAATTACTTCTTTCATAATCAACGTCATCTTGGGTTCAGCATTCATTGCAGTTGCAATAATTTCTTCAACGTTTACCGGCTTTAATGAATCCGGGAAACATTCGTCGGTTACAATGCTAATTCCCAATACTTTCATGCCCATGTGGTTTGCCACAATATTTTCCGGCACAGTCGACATGCCGACAACATCGGCACCGGTTGCCCTTAAAAACCTGTACTCGGCTTTTGTTTCCAGATTAGGACCCGGAACAGCAATATAAGTTCCCTTCTGAATTTTAATCTTGTTATCCATTGCAACTTGTTCAGCCAGCGCGATCAATTCTTTTGAATACGGTTCAC
>CAZRIQ010000632.1:0-1503 GCA_964600175.1 uncultured Melioribacter sp.
AAATTCCTCTAAAGGTGGTAAAAATGGTTGGGTTACATAGATCGGTTTTTTATGCATATTTAGGCGTAAGGCTCAATAAAAAAGATTTTCTAAAATAATCAATTGACTGAATTAATCTTTTATTGAAATTTGAAAATTATTATTTGAATAATCGTCTAAAAAACTTTTCAATTTTTGTGAAAACACTGTATTTCTCTTCGTCTTCATCATAATATTCTTTTCCATAATATCCATATCCATACCCATATCCATACCCATATCCATATCCATAGCCATAACGGTAACTATATCCGTAGTATCCTTTCACTTGTACATCATTGACTAGCAATGCCATATTTCTTATTTCTTTTTTGTTATATAAGTCATCTACTAATTGTAATACCTGTTTAGTTGAATAACCATGTCTAATAACAAACACATATAGATCAACCAGTTCTTGCAACAGTAATGCATCGGTAACTATGGCCACAGGTGGTGTATCAATTATAATATGATCATACTCCTTCTTAATTTTATTAAAAAAAGCTATCATCTTTTCTGAACCAATAAGTTCTGCCGGATTTGGTGGAATTGGACCTGCATTAGCAATAAAAAGATTATAAATATTTGTGGTTTGAATAATATCTTCAATTTCGTCCTTATTAACAAGGTAGGTGCTTAGACCACTCGATTTTTTAATATTAAACACCCTATGAACTTTTGGTCTGCGAAGATCGAGGCTTACGAGGAGCGTTCTTTTACCGGCAAGCGCCATGATCGCTGCCAGGTTCACTGCGCAGAATGTTTTCCCTTCACCGCTTACAGTTGACGAGATGCAAATAACTTTTTGGTCTTTTTCTTTTAGTATGTTTTGTAGATTTGCGCGCAAGCTCCGGAATGATTCGGAAAGGGCCGATTTGGGATTTTCGAACACCGGCAGTTCCCCTGGCTTATCATTGTGCCCCACCGAACCGAGCACCGGTACGTTAGTATGCTGTTCTATATCTTTACGATCTACAATTTTGTTATTGAAATATTCAATAATAATGATTAAGAGTAACGGTATCAATCCACCAAGTACCAGCGCCATCATATAATTCATGGATGCCTTGGGCTTGATCATTCGTGCATTCTCAGGTCGGGCAAAATCCAGGATCTTGTGGTCGGGTGTATTCGACGCTTTAGTAATTCCAGCTTCAGCCCGTTTCTCGAGCAAAAAGGTATAGATCTGGTCGTTGATGTTGAATTCGCGCTGGATATTGATCATCTGTCGTTCTGTATACGGTAATTTCTGAACTTCTTTATTGATCTTTGTAATACGCTTTTCAAGGTTATCCATTGCAAGATTGGTTGCATCTATTAGGCTTTGTAGGTTTTCCAACAGTGTATTACGTGTATTCTCAATCTGGTTTTTAATTATGTGTATTTGTGGTGAATTATCTAATGCAGTTAAGCTGATATTTTTACGTTGAATGTTAAGTTCATTTAATTTTAGTACAAGAGTATTTAGCAAATCATCCTGAA